>JAFSXJ010000061.1 GCA_017444065.1 Paludibacteraceae bacterium
ATAAATACTACCATTGTCCTCTCCTCCGGGGCTGGAGAACGTAAATGCATGATCGAACTTGAAGTTGTTACAGAATCGGCAATACTGCTCACTCGGCACCCAATCCGCAATGGCGGATGCCGTTCCTACTGCGCATACCAGCGCAAGAAGGATAGAAAAAAGTTTTTGTCTCATATTATCTTTTGTTATCAGTGTTGTTAGAAGCTGTATCCGAGGCCGATGCCGACGTTGGCTTTGAACTGTATGCGTTCCGCCCATACGCCGTCGTCGTCAGCGATAAGTGTGCCGTTGATATACTTGAGGTTCGTCGATAGCGTCACGTTCAGTACCTTGGCGAACTGGTAGGAGAGCGTTGTATCCCAGTTGGCGTCGAAGAACCCGAACTGCCGGTTGAGGTTCGAGTATTGCAGCGGTATGTTCCACGTCTCGCCCGGGTAGGCTTTCTCGTACGCCTGCTTGACGTCATAGCCTCGTCCCTGGTAGGGCGAGAAGAGCGTAAGGGTGGAGTTGAGCGTCATGTTGTCGTAGCGATAAGAGATAGAGCCTTTGATACCCAAGCCGACCTCGACACGTGCGCTACGCCAGTCGATGACAGGTTTGCCTGCTTCATCCTGCACGACGCGGAACGTGCCGTACTTCATCTGCATCTCGCGGCGGAAATCCCAATTGTCATCGCCCGGCACCAACTCTTTGTGCTCGTCGTTGAGAGCTTTGTTCATGGCATCGCTCACGTATGCCGTCACCACCAACATCGACAACGGAGACATATATAGTGAGAAATTGCACCCGTTGACGTTGGTCTTCCAGTCAAAGCCGACTGCGACATCGGTATATGACGGAGCGAGGAACTTCGAGATAGGCGGGTCATAGCCGTCCTTCATCTTGCGTCCGACGGCATACTGGCTCTCAAAGTCTGCGAGTACGCTCAGGAACCATGTCGGCTGAAACTCCCAACCGAACTTGGATGCCAGTTTGATCTTGTCGGACGATTTCTTCCAAGGGTCTTCCTTCTTCTGCTCCCAGGTCACGCCGAAATCGGTGTCGAGGTTGGTTTCCCACGCCATAGCATCCTTGTAATAGAGCAGGTGGAGTTTCATAAAAGCCAGTCCGCTGGCGCTGTTCTTGCCACCGCCTGTCCAGTTTGCCAACCCTGTGCCGTTGGCGTTCAAACCGATGGTACCGTCAAACTTCCATGCTTTGTCCGCCGTCGTGTCTTGTGCGAAAAGGGGACTGACGGAGAGAATGACAAGGATGATGACTGCCGCTGTTCGGGTCAAAGGATTATTTATCATTTGCGCTTTCGTTGTCATGTTCGCTCATGTTCTTGATGAACAGATTGACGAGTTGTTTGGTAACGACTGTTTTCCTGACAGCATGCCGTGCTTTGTCCGCAGCAGAAGATTTGTTGTCGGTGCTCGTGCCCGCCTGCTGTTCGGCTTGTGCTACTTGCTCTTCTCGCTGGTCAATCTTCGTGCGCAGACGTGGGGACGCGTGCTTGTAAAGGAAGTTGTAGCACGGCACGGATGCCTTCATGATATACGGCGTGAGGAAGGTGGTCACAACGCTGGACGCAACGATGATGGGATACAACGCAGGGTGGGTGACATTCAGGCTGTTACCCAAGGCGGCGATGATGAACGAGAACTCGCCAATCTGTACGAACGAGAAGCCGGTCTTCATTGCGTCCAGCATGGTCTCGCCACCCCACCAGCAGCCGAGCGTGCCGAAAACAATCATGCCGAAGACAACAACCAGGCACACCAGCAGGATGCTCGGCCAGAACTCCACAAGGTTGGCAGGGTTGATCATCATGCCGACCGAGATGAAGAAGATTGCGGCGAACACGTTCTTTAGCGGTGTCATCAGCTTCTCTATACGATGTGACTCGACCGTCTCTGCGAGGATTGAACCCATGACGAATGCGCCGAGCGCACTGCTGAACCCTGCTTCCTCTGCCGTCAGTACCATGCCGAGGCAGAGACCCAAGGCGAGGATGATGAGCGTCTCGTCATTCAGATACTTTTTGACCCAGCGCAAGAAAGTCGGGATAATCAGTATTCCGCAGATGAACCATGCCACGAGCGTGAGTGCGAGCACACCCACTTTCTTCAGCAGTTCCTCGCCGTCGAACTGATGCTTGATGGCGATACTGGACAGCAGCACCATGAGCACGACCGCCACCACATCTTCGACAATCAGGATGCTCGTGGCACCTTTGACGAACCGTTCCTTGCTCAGACCTGCTTCGTCAACAGCTTTCATCACGATGGTGGTGGAGGACATACAGAGCATGCCCGCGAGGAAGAGTGAGTTCAGCGTGTCGAGTTGCGCCCATTGGCCTACGCCGAAGCCGAGCAGCATCATGCCGCCGATAATCGTGAGCGCGCCGATGGCGGCAATCTTGCCGCTGCTGATAAGGTTCTTGATGCGGAACTCCAGTCCGATGCAGAACAGCACGAACAGCACGCCGATGTTGCCCCACGCCTCAACGTTCTCCGCACTGACGAGGCTCTTGCCGAAAACGTACGGACCGACCAGTACGCCGGCAACGATGTAGCCGAGTACTACCGGCTGCTTCAACAGTTTGAACAGCAGACTCACTACGCCTGCAGTAATCATCAGAATGTATAAATCCTGTACCATAAGTTGAAATAATTATGTGTTATGTGTATAATATAATTCGTAATTCGTAATTTAGAACGGATATCCTATGCCGAAATTGAGCCGCAGACCGTCAAGCACGGAGGGGATGTTGTAATAGGTGTTGATGGGTTGCGATTTGTCCGGCTTCCAGGTCTCCTTGTCGTACTTGTACGTCTGATACGGCGCATGGATGCCTACACCGAGGTCAAGACGTACAACCAGGCCTTCGTAATCGAGGCGCAGACCGAGACCGGTGCCCAGGGCAATCTGCTTGGCAAGTTCGGGATTATCCATGATGCCGTCGTAGAGGTCGCCATGCAGCTGCATCTGCTCGACATAATCGGTTATTCCCGCTTTCTTGAACAGTTCGCCGGTGCTGTACCACGTCCATACGTTGCCGGCATCGACGAAGGTAGCACCGTATATTTTCCATACAATCGGGAAACGGAACTCGAAGTTCGCCTCAAGCTTGACATCGCCTGCATGGAAGAAGTTCTGGTTGTACTTGTCGGAATAGAAGTTTCCCGGACCGTAAGCGTATGGTGAAGCCGCGCGCATACCATTGGGACCTCCGGCGTAGAATGCCTCCGACAGTGGTGCGGTCGCCGAGTTGCCGAGAGGTATGTTCGCACCGGCGTAGAGGCGCGTAGCGATGCAGATGCGGTCGGTGAAGTTGAACTTGTTTCGCAGTTCGGCATTGAGTTTGACGAACTGGTTGAACGTAATCGAACCCAGTTTCTTGTCCTTCTCGTCCCATTTATGTCCGAACAGGCAATAGATACCGTTAATGATGTTGCCGGACTCCTTGATGCCGATGTCGAGCATGGTGTTGACGGCGCGTGTGGAGCGGTAGTCGTTGTAGATGAAGTTGTAGCCGATGGACGGCACAAATTCGTTGCCGGCGATGACCTTGATAAGCTGGGGATACTCCGCCGCCTTGTTGAGCAGGCTGTCCGACTCCGCCTTCATCATCACAACAGAGAGCGAGAACGGCGTGAAGATATGCGTCACGTACTCGGAGTTATGGATGACATACGAGAATGAGCCGGATACTTTGTGTACGCCGTATCCGCCGGCAATGTTCTCGTACTGATAGCCGAGCATGTATCGTGTGTCTCCGTCTGGATTGATGTCGCCCGCCCAGTGCAGATACGGGAAGACGAGAGAGGTATTGACGCCGAACTTGTAGGTGTCGGTCTTCTTCGGGTCACCCGGGTGCCGGTTACGCAGCGCCCAGTAATAGGCGCCGTTGCCCTTGACGGTGAACGTTTCGCCCTTGCCCAACAGGTTGCGAATGGATGATGTGAGGGTGAGGTTGGGACCGAGACTGTTGTTCGAGCGCCATGCCACATCCGCATCGGCAATCAGTCCGTAGGTGCGACTGATGGTGTCGCCGTGGTAGAGCTCCTTGCGACGCCAATCCTGCTTGGCACGTACGCCTAAGCCTGATTTGTAGAGGTCGCCCTCGAGAATATTGTTGTAGTCGCGTTGCGCGAATGCCCGCAGGGAGACGTTGCCGTCTTTCGTGAGTTTATATTCAGCCGACAGGTTGCTCAGCAATCCGCTTGCCTGATTAACCTCAGGGTTGTCGGTAAACGATGAGCCGATGGTTATGCGGAGCCTGTCCTTGAAGAACGACTTGCTGATGGCTATGTTCAGGTCGTTGGTCTTTCCGCCTGCGTGCTCCGTCTGTGCGCTGCTGAGGTCGATGTCCACAATCTTGCCCATCTTCGAGTTAGCCATGGCAGCATTCAAGCGGCTGTTGACGATGGATGACAGGGCGTAGCCTCCTCGCTGTGCCGCCACATTGCTTTCGCCTACGTACATGCCTGTGGCAAGCAGTGTGGCCGCCAGTCCCTCGCGCGTCTCATTGTCCACGGATGCCAGTTCGCGGGTGATGGTCTCGTCCTCTGGTGCCTCCAGGAAGAAGCCTATGGCGTTCAGTCCGATGGAGTCCAGAGCGCTGTTGACCCGCACGCCGGTAGTGAAATCCACGCGGCGCGTCTCTTCGTCTTCCGACTGCACATCGGCTTTCACCTTCTGCGATGCCGAGACGTCCAGCATCGTCTGCCCGAGCGGACCGTTGAACGTGACCGTACTGCCGGAATCGACCCGGAAAGGCATGATAGGGTACATCTTCGGCGAATAACGTACGAATCCGTCATCGACGTTCAGTTTGCCTCCGAGGTTCATTTCGCTCTTTGCTACGTCGTAGCGTACGTTCACCGTGCCGTGCGGCTTGACTTGCGCCAGGTTCTTCTTGTCAATGGGGTAGGTGATGTCAGTGGTGGGCAGGATGGTGACATCCACGTCTGCCATGATGCTGTCGAGCGGGCCGGTGACCTTGCCGCGGATGTCGGTAGCCAGATCGCCATACACGGGTGTGGGACCGCCCTCCACCAGTTTGGTCGGAGCAAAGCTGTCGGCTGCCAGCGTGACGTCGAGCAGCATGTCGTTCAAATCCAAGCCTCCCGTCAGGGCGATGAACGTACTGTCAACACCGTAGATAGGCAGGCCGTTGAAGTCCACGTGGTTATGATTCATGACGATGGGCGTTTCGCCGAGGCTGAGCAGCACGTTGTAAGGCTTGTACAGCGCCGACACACCTATCGGCAGCACTTCGGCAGATAGGTCGAACTGCTTGGGCAGACCGTCAACGGAGGCTTGTGCGCGGATGGAGCCGTTCAGGGCAATGTCCGCCATGCGTAGGATGCTGTCAACTATCTCCATCGGTATGTCGTCGGGTTGTACGTCTGCGCGCAGAGCATTCGGATAAACATCCGACCGTGCGAGAGCCATATTGACTGTGCGGCTGCCAAGCTCCATCTCACCGAGCGACAGGTCGTTCATCTGCAGTCGTCCTGTGCCGTTCAGGTCGTTGCCTGTTCGCTCCAGGTCGAACTTGAGGTCAGCGTCCGTCTTCAATCCGTGGAGCGACATCGCACCATCGGTGAGCCGGCTGTCGGCAGCCAGTGAGGCGAGGGTGCTGCCCTCGGTCATCTTGACGCGCATGGCGGCTTGGGCAGCGGGCAGACGCAGTGCCGTGCTGTCGTCGGGGTGACTGATTTCCGGTATGGAGGCATCCAGCGCCAGGGCTGTCTGCAGCGTGTCGGAACGGAGTGAAAGGTCTATGCGGTTGATGTCCAACCCTTTGCTCTCTATCAGGTGCTGCACGGGACTGCCGTGCGAGAGTGCGATGTCTGCCGCCAGTTCAGGTATGAGACGGCGCAATGTATCCAGTATAGTGAGGTCCTCCAGCGAGGTGAGTGACGCGATGGCCGCCGAGTCGCCAACGGCGCTGAGCAGAGGCTGTATGCGGTCCTTGAGTTGCATCACGTGCATCGGGCTCTTGACATCCATGGTGAACCCTTCCGTAGCCATAGCCAGCGTGGTTGCGGTGTCGGTGGTGAAGTGCAGATTGAGGCTGTTGGCATGGTAGTTCTCGCCGGCTACGAATGCCTTCACGTTCTGCATCTCCGTTTGGTAGTTGACGCGCATGCGCTCCGGTGTCAAAAATTCCGCTACGCTGAATCGGTGGTCGGTCAGTGCGGATAGCCGGAGGCTGTCGCCGTTCATGGCAAAGGGCAGGTGCAGGCTGCCTTCCACCGTGCGGTCCGCCAGTTCGGCATTCAGGCGCATGCCGGAGGCGCAGATGTTGTCGTATTGTGCGTCGGTGAGGTGCATCTTCAGCTTGCTTCGCATGGCACGGGAGTGGATGTCCAAGCCTTTGCCCTTGGCGTCAATCTCACCGGCAAGCACTATGGGCGGACTGTCCTTCAAGAACGGCGAGAGGTCAACCTTCTCAACATCCACATGGGCGTCGTACACCTCATCGTCGATATCATATTGTGCTCTCAGCCGCGCCTTGCTGCCATGGAAATCCGCATCGCCGGTTATATCCACGCGCATCGACTCCAGATTCATCTCGGTGGCGGAGAGGTTGGCCTGCGCGCCAATCTCATCGGAGCGCACGTGCAGTCCGCTGCTGGTGATCAGGCTGCGCTCCAGATCGACACATGCGTTGCCGCGCAGCTCGTCGAACGGCAGGAACAGGTTGCCGAGGCTGAACGTGGTGCCATTGGCATATATGCGTCGCACGTCGAAGCGGCTCTTGCCCACATCAGCCAGCACGTTCACCGCCAACGTGTCGGTGTGCACAACGATGCCTAACGGCGTGAGCCCGAACTGCAGGTTGCGTATCTCTGCGTCCGGCACGTCGAACGCCATCAGCGTAGGTGTGGTGTCCTGCGCTGTGGTGTCGGGCGGCGTGTCGCGCAAGCCGATGCCGATCGAGGCGTCAGCCAGGCGTAAGCCGTGCAGGGGAAATCTGCCTTGTGCGATGTTCAGATCAGGACTGTTGAGTTCCAGATGTCCGATTATGGCGTCAATGCCCACGGCAGCAATCAGCGTGTCGGAGTGGAAGGTTGTGCGGTCCAGCATGAGATGCTCGACCGTGATGGGAATGGCTGTCAGACTGCTGTCGTCTGTCCGGCAGGTGGTCAGCAGTTGTGCTTTCAGCCGCAGGGCGTGAAGGTAGAGTAGGGTGTCCTGTGTGCGGTGACCGACAAACAGGCTGTCGATATTCACCTCAAGCGGCAAGTCTTCTTTGCCTTTGTAGGCACGGTACAGCGCAAGCGGCGAATGGTGGAACGGCGAGAGATAGATGCCGCCGACGTCAATATCCATGCCGGTCTTCTCCTCTGCGACCGGCAGCGCCTTGTTCAGTACCGCCTGACGCAAGGATGGCACATACAGCACGCAGCCCGCTGCCACCAATAGCAGCAACGCCGTTCCTGTAATTATCCCCGCCAGGGTCAACGGCACCTTCCAAAGCAACGCCTTTATGTTCATCTGTATCTTTGAGCAGCTCAAGCTGCGGTCATTTGACTATCAGAAGCTTTTCTGCACGCCGAACTTCAGTCCGTACAATCCCGGCGTGAACTGGTTGGCAATCAGATTGCGCAACTTGCCGGAGAAGACAATCACATCGTTCGTCTGCTCGTTATAGCGGTCACCGGTAAGGGGATCGGTGTAGCAGAACGTCGAACCGCTGTAGCCCAGTGACAGGATGGAGAAGAAAATCTGGAACGTGCTCTTCTTGTTGAACTGATAGGTGATGACTGGCGATACCTGCACACCATACGTGATGGTGTGCCTCAATCCGTCATAATCCGTACCTTTCACTACGCCGTCTGTTACACGCGGAAACTCCATGCCGGCATATGCGTGTGCCTCCAGCCATATGCCCACCTTTTCATCGAACATCGTCTTCAGACGGTAACGCATATACGGCGTCACATTCCATGTGCCCTGCTGTACGCGCAGTTCTTCCGGTTTATCGTTGCCTTCTATCATATCATACACGCTGTACGTCAAATACGCGTCCTGATAGCTGCCGCCAAAACGGAGACCCATGTATAACTTCTCCTTCAAACGCCAGCCGATCTCGGGCTCCACGGAGAGCGACCAACCGTTCTCCTTCGTGTTCGAACGTGTGTCGTAGTGGTAGTAGATATCGAAGTTGTACCCGTAGTACAGCTTGTCCTTCCATGCCGGACGCTCGACTGCCGGGGAAGCCGTCGGGGCAGCTTCTTGAGGCACTTCAGGCGTCTTGGTTTCGCCCACAATCGTTGCAACGCCGCCTAATCCCGTAGCGATAGGATCCGTTTGCTGAGACAGCATGGTTGTAGTGCCGAACACTACCAGGGCAATAAGCCAATTGATTCGTTTCATTGTGTTA
>JAFSXJ010000062.1 GCA_017444065.1 Paludibacteraceae bacterium
CATCACCGGTTGGTGGAAACGCTCCGATTGGGCAAACGCACTCATCGTTAATATCACCACATACCCCAACATAAAGACCAATGGCAATAAATGTTGTCGCCATTTGCCGGACATTAGCAACACCACCAATGACAAAATAACAAAAGCAGAAAGTATGTTTTTAACAAAGTTTCCTCCATTCAGTAATTGTTGCACATTCTGCCCATCGTAATATCTAATCATCGTAGGAAATGGCAGTGTGAAAATCATCGGGGCAAAAACAGCAGCACCGACATATTGAGCAAACTTTTGCTGATTACCACTGGCGTCTTTACGTTCAGAGCGCCACTGCATATTTCCTTTTTGGTAGCCACCTCGTACTGTTTCCACCAAATGCCTGCTTTCCTCCTGTATTCTATTCCCCATCGTTACACCTATCAACAATACGGCAATCAGTCCAACGATAATGCGTTTCCCCCAACTTACCACTTTGGTCGAAGACATAAGCATGGTAAATAATAACGCTAAGATAGCTACTAATGCCAACGGGGTTCGAATTGTGAATAAGGCAGCATCTATAAGTAATATCGGCATCAATTTCCATGCGGTAAACTGACGAGAACGTAACATTTGATCCGTCTGCTCTACAAATAGAACCGCCAGAAAAACCATCTCAACTTCTTTTAGCTGACACCCGCAATAGTACCAGAAGTTTGGCCACAATGCGCAAAAAACAGTTGCTAATCGAGCCACTTGCTGATTAAAATTACGGGATGCTAATCGGTACATGAGTACGACTGTTAAGGACGACCATAGGCATTTTAGCAAGCGTGAAAAGAGGATACTATTTCCCGACAGCCAATAGACAACACCCAAATAGGATGCATACCCCATATCTGAGAAATCATAAAAACCTCTCAGATAATTCCACTCCTGAATTAAACGTCCATCGCTTATAGCACCGGAAATTTCCCTCGCCATCTCATCATAACCTGTCGCATCCGCATTATCAAACCCGAATGCATCTCCGTACGTCCGCATAAAGATGGTATAGATAAGCAACATCCATGCTACACGTAGGATAAACGCTATCCAGAATATGCGCTTCTCAAAATTCTTTTGGCTACGGACACGAACCTCCGACAATCGTCGGGCCAACGTCTGCCCGTACCCGAAGAACACCAGCACCGATACAACGCCGGACAGCATATAGTACCACGGCAGACTGTATGCTGAGTAGATAGCACTCACCGCCGCCAAGGCCAGGATATACACCATTATCCCGTACTTCGTCAACCATTCCGGCCACACCCTCTGCACTTTGCCGAATGGCAATCGTCCCCCTCCCGCCATCGGCGGTGGTGCCATCATCTGCCCAACTGGCTGATTATATGTCGCATTTTGTGGATTCGTCATTATCTTTTCACGTATCTCATCACGCACCTTATCATGCACGCTATACATCCGCGCACAAAAATAACTTGCAAATATACAAAAAAATACTGACTTATGCAAATGCATAAGCCAAAATCTTTCATTTTTCTTCATTTTGCCTCCAAAACTGCACAAAAAGCGCAAACGAATCGAATCGTTTGCGCCTATCACACTCCCCCCACACGCAGTCACCGAGCATCCAGAATCCAGAATCGAGAATCAAGCATCCGGAATCGAGAATCTCAAATCAAAAATCCATACGGCTTTAGCCGATCGTTCGAGGCTTTGCCGAGATAAGAAATATCACAAATCAAATATCAAATATCACAAATCAAATATCAAAAATTCTAAATCAAATATCTCCCACCTTCCACCACATGAAGCGCCTACACGAACAACTCCTTCAGATTGGAGCGCAGGAACGTCTCTATATCAATTCCTTCTTCACCTACCAACACCGTTCGGTATGGATGGAACAAATCTTGGAAGATATGCAAGCCGGAAGTGTCCTTGTCATGATTGCTCTTCACTTCTACGGCGACCACTTTGGTGTCCTTAACCAGCACAAAGTCCACCTCTTTGCCACCCTCACGCCAATAATAGACTTTGAAACGATTTGTGTATGCGCAATTCATGATATGCGCTCCTACAGCCGATTCGAACAACCGTCCCCAGAGCTTGTGATTCGCTCTGGCTGACTCAAAATCATGCTCGCAATAGAGGCTCATCAGGGCATTGTTGTACACTTGGTATTTCGGTATCGAATTGCGGCGACGCGCTTTGTCCACCGCATATTTGTTGAGTCCGCATACCATTCCGGCTTGATTGAGCAAATCCAGATAGTGTGTCAAGGTCGTGGTGTTTCCTGCATCTTGCAACTGCCCCAGCATCTTCGTCAGCGATACCAGTTGTCCTGAGTAAGCGCTACTCAGTTCAAACGTCTGACGTAGCAATGCCGGTTTGGCGATGGGCGTGTCCATCAAAATGTCATTATTAATCGTGGCATCCACGATGGAACTGCTGATGTATTCCTGCCAACGGTCCAAGTCATGCCGTAAGTCCGCCGCTCCCGGATAGCTGCCGAAATAGATATATTCATCCGTCGTCATGCCAAATCCTTCTTGAATCTCCGTCAGCGTCCAGTTGGGCATCTTGATTGTTTCATACCGTCCTTTCAAGCTCTCGCTCAAGCCCTTCTCCAAACGTATTCGTGACGAGCCAAGCAATACCACCTTGATTGGGACATCATTGAAGGTGTCATCGTCCCATTCCTTTTTCACCACCTCACCCCAGTTCTTCAGTTTTTGAATCTCGTCAATGACAAGCAGCAGTTCCGGCAAATGCTCCATGCGGAGTTTATTCCGTGCCGTTGCCCAACAATCGCTGATCCATGCAGTACGCGTAGCAGGAACATTGTCGGCAGTAAAATGCACCCAAGGAAGCAAAGTGCTTTTCAGAACTTGCTTGATAAGAGTCGATTTGCCTACTTGACGTGGACCTTCGATAATCTGCAGGAACTTTCGCGGCTCATTCACACGACTCGCAATGGTCTCAAAATAAGAACGTTGCATCATACTTCGAAATTTTACTCAATGCGTTTATTATTTTTACTCAATCTAATGAGTTGTTCTGTTTTGCGCTGCAAAAGTAGTAAAAATATTTGACTTGTGCAAGTTTTTCTCTGAAAAACAATCGATTTTTATTAAAAATTTTACGTTTTACTAAGTAAAAGCATACTTTAAGGAACAAGTTTTCACACATTTTTGTGATTTTACGCAAAAATCGGCATTCTTGAATTTTCTTCACTGCACTTTGCTATTATTTTGATAAATGCAGCACCGACAAAAAAGTGGCATATGCATTTTTTGCACATACCACTTCACTATCCTCAAATGGTTGGTTGGATATTCCGACATACCACTCACCACGCCCCCATTCGTTCCACTCCTATCGAGCATCCAGAATCGAGAATCTCAAATCAAAAGTCAAAAACCAAAAATCCAAAATCCATACGGCTTTAGCCGATCGTTCGAGGCTTTGCCGAGATAAGAAAATTCAAAATTCAAAAATCAAAAATCAAAATTCTCAAATCAACATGGGGTCCCCAACGTAACCAGGTTGCGGTGGGGAGAGCGGAGGCAGCGGGGCCCCCGCAAGCTTGCGCAGTGGGGTGCCAGGCAGGGGTCGCCTTTATGCCGCAGAGCGGCATCTGATGCGAGCCCCTTGCCGAACGCGCCTTAGCCCTGAGCCTGGTCATATTCCTCCGCGCAGACGTGCCACAGGTACTGATACAGCGTCTTGTAGCCCGATTCCTTCTGCGCGTTGAAGTTCGCAGTGTCGGTTGCCACGTAGCTCAGGTTCTTCTTGCGCTCATGCACCTTCTTGGAGATAGCACCGAAGCGTGTGCGCGCCAGCGTCTCGTCGCTCGAAACGGGTGTCGAGCGTTTGACCTTCTTGCGCAGATAGATGCGGTTGCAGTTGCTGCTGGTAGTTGCTGCTATGCGGTGCGTGCCGAGCAGCATCTTGCTGCATGAGTGCTGACCGCTCTTACTGGGTTTAGCCAATGCGCCGGATACACTGTCGATACCGGCGCTCCAATCTACTTTTGCCATACTAATAAAATTTTTTTAGGTTACTGAAAAATTTCGGGTCCCCAAACAATTTTAATTTTTTGGGAGAGCGAGAGCATCCGGGGACTTACTACCAGAACGTGGTTTTGGTACATGTCTCGAGGATAGCTCGCGCGACTCGGCTATATTTTGTCTCGTGCCGTACGAGGGGTTAAGGTTCTTTAACTAAATAATTTGGGTAATAGTTGACTTACTTTGATTATCAATTGTTTTTCGGTTTGTTTTCTAACCGTTCCCTGTATGTGGGAAATTTTAACTTTTAAGTAATTCAATGATTACGCAAACGTCGGTTTGACGTACTTCTGCGCTACGGTGTAGGCGAAGAGTGAGGTGTACTTGCTCTGTGCCTTGAACGCCTCCTCCAGCGCCGCACGCTGCTCGGCGTCAGCCAGGGCGGTCTTGGCTGCCTGGGCAGCCGTCTTCAGCGCGTCCTGGCACTGTACGTTCTTCGCCGCTTTCGCCTTCGAGGGGTTGAGCAGGTCCACTCCAAGCTGCTCACGTTTGCACGGACAGCCCTTGAAATACAAGGTCTCCGATCTGTTGAACTTGCCCTTTACGCGGGCAAACATGCCATGTAATGTGATCTTTGCCATCGTGTTCGGCAATGGGTCGCACGGGCTGAGCGTTACGCGCTCAGCAAGGCTTCCCATGCCTCCACTCTTCGGGCCGTGTGCACTACGTTAGCGCTCGTCCCGAGGAAGGAGGACACTCCTTGCCGTGGAGGGTTTAATAGGTTAATAATAATTCTGCGAATGTTTAGGTTTATGTCGGCTGAATGTGCCCCCGTTAGGGGAAGGCTTAGGGCGATAAGGTGGTATGCAAGCTCGCTTGTGAGAGCACCTTAGCGAACTAAGGCTTATGCACGTAGTGCGCAAACATTCACGCCGTGTGGTTAAGGTTTTTGTTAAAAAATTTTGGATAATTCGGGTAATGGTTGACTCACCCTTCCCCTTCAAACGGGATCTCCAGCTGCCCGCGCCACTTCCGCTCCATGAACTCCGCGTGACGCATGGCGCCATAGCGCTCCGCGAAGCTGACGCGGTTGGCGGCTTCGGCGGCAGAGGGGACATGGGCGGAACGATTGGGACGCGCCTGCACGATATGCATCACGCCGCCGTCTCTGTCCGGATAACGGCGGATATAGAAAGGGTCTGTTCCCATCAGAATGCCGCGCACCGAATCGATGCCCATGTCAAATTCCACCTTCGCCATTCTTACAGCCTCTTGGTAGCGTCGTAGGATTCGACGGTACGGGTCTGGATAACCACGGACGTGTCGCCGTGCTGGTAATACTGACTCTGTGTGGTGACGGTTCGCGTCACATTGCAGCCGGTCAGGCAGATGCCGGCGGCTACACCGGCAATGATAATAAGTTTTCTCATAATGTGTTGAATTTATTTTCCGTACGAATGTGCGGAACGGTTAACGGAATAGTTGAAATCGGTTATCTCCAGCCTCATCTCCTCGCCGGCGCGCTGTGCGGCACGCCAGAGAGCGGTGAGATGCTGCTCCGCCTCGCGTGTGACGAGGATGCTGCCGCGTGCGTGCCTGGGCTGCGAACCGCGACGGATACGGATATCCGTGCGTCCGGGCACCTGCCGGATGACAGGCAGCAGGCGGTTGTGCCTGGCCGACTGCGTGACACCCAGTTCGTAGATGAGCGCGGGAATCAGGCGGTCGGCATCTTCTATGGTGCCGCATACGGGAATGAGCCGCTCCTCGAAGCGCGTCAGCACCACCTTGTGCAGCATGCCTCTGACAACCTCGCCGTCAGCAGGCTTGCGGATAAGTTTGTAGTAGGACATAACAGTATAAATTTTTCGAAATACAATGCAAAGATACACCTTAAAATCGCAAAATGCAAGAATTTTGGTCATGATATGTTACATACTGCCGTTTGGGGTGTTACGTAGGCGGCATAGGGAAGGTTTTTACGGAATCACCTATATGAGGCCATACCCTAACCAAACGGCGAAGGCGTCCACGAGCGATGCGTCCAGTTCTTTTGCACGCATGATGTCATCAGGCAGGTTATGCAGTTCGCAATAGCACTTCAACATCCGCGAGAACTCCATAGGCGTGACCGTCAGGTCCGGCTCATTCCGGCGTTGGCGCATGTTCGCCTGCAGCGTCAGCCGCAGGTCATTTTTCTTGTAACGTTTCTCTTTTGCCATAGTTGTTTCGATTTGTTCTTGATTTGTTCTTGTTTTGTTCCCGTAAGATGGTCGCGTGATGCTCTCGTTCGTCTCATTACCTTCAAACGGGGTCCCCGACACAAAATAATCGACCGAGCCTGCTGAGGGAGAACCAATTATTTTGCGGTGGGGAGAGCGGAGGCATCGGTCGCTTTTATTGCGCATGCGCAATCTGTGTGAGCCGATTGCCGAACGCGAGCATCACGGGACCATCTTCCAATGACTACATGACGAGCATACAATAACTGTCCGCCAGCTTTTCGGCGGTGAGGGTCTTTCCGTTCTGCCTCATCGCATCATAATGCACGCCCAGCCCGCTCCACAACTGTTTCTGCGTCTTCGGGTCGGACGGCAGGTTCAGCCGGCTCCTGACCAACTGCACCGCCGAGGCGATGATGCCGAACCGCTGCCGTTGCCGTATTTCACGTTCCGACAACGGGGTGACACGCGGCCGGCTGCTGTGGATGTACAGGCGGTTCTTCTTCGTAACTACATACGTGACGGTGGTACCGTCGGACAGTTTGCGTCTTGCAATTGTGCCCGACATCGACTTGATGAGGGGCGATAATTCTACTTTTGCCATCGTTTTAAGTTTTTGGGAACATTTGGGTTTATTTGCTTATTTATCATTCATTAATGACCTTCCTAATCCGTGTTTTCCGTAAAATCCTTACTCATTTTTTTGTTCTTCGCAAATTGTTGATAATTTGGGTAATGGTGGACTGAATTTAATTCATCCGGCACTTGATCTGCATGCCGTACTTCTGTGCATCAGCGAGGGTGTAGATGCCAAAGGCACCGTTATACGAGGCGGAAACAAGCGGCGTGGTGCGTACAGCGTCATCGAACTCGCGACTGCCGTTGTAGTTCTTCGGCGGCGGCAACTCATAATCCGCGAGCAGCCAGTCCGGCCGCGGACGCCAGAAACCCTCGGGCTTGGCGAGTTCCGCCATGACCGCCTGCCGTTTGAGGACAGACATGCCGCTCCAAAGGGCGTAGCTGTCCGTGTGCTGCTGCGCCGTGAACCTGCCGCCGCGGGAACGGTACGCCTGACAGAAATCCGGAAAAGAAACATCCTCGGGCGTGGGCGCATCACGCGGATGCGTGTGCGTATCACTACTATCGTTATTATCTTTATATAGGGGATTGTTAAGGGGATTCTGCTCAGCAACGGTTTTCTTGCTGTCAGGAAGAATTCCGTTGCCGTCAGAAATATCCGTATTGCTATCAGCAACGGCAATGTACCTGTCCCCGTCCAGTTTACGCACATGCCCACCGGCAATCAGCTGACGGAGTATGCGGCAGATGGCGGACTGTGAAATCTCCAACTGGTTCTGCATGTCGCTATATGTCCCCTGCCAGCAACCATGCGCCTGCGTGAACCCGAGCACATGGCTGTAGAGGATACGCATATACAGGTCGCGCGTCCCGAGCCGGCGCACCGCCGACTGATGACGGATGGTGGTGAAATATTCTTTCATAGGTTCCTTCATATCTGTTTGCATTGTATTTGTCGGTTATATATGTTTCTTCCCCCACCCCGAAAAAGCGGCTAACACAGTGCCGTTTTTTCGGAGAGCGGAGGCAACTGCGCGCTTTATGCCGCCCATCGGGGTCTCCACAAATAACATGCTGTGGGGTGAAGGTGGCGGCATCTGTTAGCGCAGCTTGCCGAACGCGATTGCGAGTGCAAAATTACGTAAATCTTTCCGAAATAATCCTTAAAAATTAAGGGAAGATGCTTCGGGCGCAATATGATGCACGATTCGTGACAGTTTTCCCCATTTGGCACGCCAGTTGGTGAGTGTGCCGCTGGTGACGCCCATCAGGTTGAGTGCCACCTCGGTGTAGTTCGATACGCCGCACTCCTTCAGGTACTCGATCATGTCCTCGGTCATGAGGTAGAAGAGCCTGGTGCGGTTGAGGGTGTGCACCCCGGGATCATAGCGGCGTGCGTTGGGCGAATAGCTGCGCACATAGTCGTGCCAGAAGGCAAGCATAGCCTTCTCGGCTACGGATAGATTGTTGTTCATACGATTTGGGATTTGCAGAATTAAACATAAAAAACGCCCGATGGCTTTCCACCGGGCATACAAAGATACAACAATTCTGCTGTTATCCCAAACTATATGAACAAAAAAAGAGTTGCAACTCCGATTGGAATTGCAACTTCAGCCAAAAGCTCTATACTCGACACCTTACGCCATACACTTTCTCCCACGAAGTTTCCGCTTCACATGCACAATTTTATCTGTCAATTTTCTCCCGAGGATATGTGTCACAATCCATTCTTTGACAAGTTGGGCACGAGTCTTCTCCACCCAACTCCCTGCAAAATGATGGATGCAATATGTGTTCTTGGTAAGTTTGAGCACTCGCGTACTGGTGAGCGGACAAAAGTAATCCACCGGGAACACGTGCATATCATCTTTATAGACCTGATATTTGCCGTTAATGACAAATCCTCCTGCCACCATGATATTTGCAATCGTAGTTGTGTTCGTTGTCAAATCAAGCGAACCGTTCGGCTGCACAAAATGCTTGTTTTCATAGTACGCCAATTGCTCGCGCACCCATACGCCATGCGGAGCAGAAGCCATCAGACCGGTAACCGGTGCATTCTTCTTACTCCCCTCATACCCGGTAAAAGCCGGCAGTTCCATCAGTTCGCCCAGCGGACGCAGCATCTCCACATCCGTATCCATATACACGCCGCCGAACTTCTCCAGCGCCCATAGGCGAACGACGTCGGTCACGAATGCGAACTTGCGGTTATCATAGGCCTCCCGCGCATACGGGTAAAGATCAAGGTCGAACGAATCTTCGTTCCACAGCTGCAATTCGTACTCCGGCAGGTATTTTTTCCAACTTGCAATACAATTCTGCGCCAATTCGGGAATTTCTTTCCCGCCAAACCAACAATAATGAATAATCTTCGGTATCATACACTCTTCTTATCGCCGCCACATACATACATACATACATACAGACCTACATACGCAAGAGCATTGGTTATTAGTAGAATTATCGCTATGTTCAGCCACGCATAGGACGTTAGTGCCAACAACGCCAACGGTCCCATGATTAGAGGATGATGTACTAAATACACCTCATAAGAAATGGCATCTATCTGCTTCAAAACAAACAATTTTGCGGACTCCGGAATGACTTTTGGAATCACATAATACATCGTTGCAAAGATAAATGCTGCTAAGGCACAATGTAACCACACGCTATAATGCACCCAATCGGCATTTACCAAACGATCCAAGTTAAAGAACGGCCACATTCCGGCAAGAACCACAGCCGCAGCTATCATAATGGATAGTGATACTTTCGGTTGCGCATGTCTGCCATACGCCATTCCGGCAATATATAACACTATCCATGCACAGGTTGCGTACAACTTCTTCACAAAGACAAACTCAACGATGCATGCTGCTATTACAACCGCCAATAACCACCGCGGATAAGCCTTGTATAGCCACAGCAGCAATGGTGTTATCAGATAGCAAATCATCAGTACCGATAGGAACCATAGATGATTAAGCCCATCAACCGATGTAGATAAAAATCCTTGTAAATTTAACGCATAGATAGCCACATCGCGAAGATTGAAAAGCCATGTGCCTAATAGCCCTTGTATTAGTAAAATTACAGACACATAAAATAAATATGGCACATAAACCCTGGTAAAACGTTTTTTGTAGAACTCTCCGGCACTGATTATCTCAATTTTGCCATATAGGAAGCCGGAGGTAAGAAAAAACAGTTGCACTCCAACATTTAGCAGGAACGCGATATTACGACCATAAACTTGTGCGAAATGGCATGCTATAATAAGCGTCATCGCCAACACTCGAATCCACGAAATAGCTATGCTCTCTGAAGGTGATATATGTGCACTCTCGCTACTCATGTAAAATCATATATTAGCAAGATAGTTGCATATTCTATCACAAGCCTTGCCATCCCCATACGGATTCACGGCCTTACTCATTTTCTCATATGCCTTCGCATCATCCAGCAATGTGCTAACTTCGCTAACTATCTTCTCATAGTTCGTCCCCACCAGATGCACCGTCCCGGACTCTAATGCCTCAGGGCGTTCGGTCGTATCTCGCATCACGAGTACCGGTTTACCTAATCCCGGAGCC
>JAFSXJ010000063.1 GCA_017444065.1 Paludibacteraceae bacterium
GCTACGACCCCGAGGTGGGCGGTGGCTTTGATTATGGCAACTATCCGCAGTCGCGTACGTTTACGTTCGGCTTGAATGCCAATTTCTAAGTTGAGAGTTGAAAGTTTAAAGTTTAGAGAAGTTTAAAAGTTAAAAAGATGAAAGTTATGAAGACTAAATATTTATCAATCATTTTTGCTCTCTGTTCTGTATTCTTCCTCTCAAGTTGTAAGGATTATCTGACAGAGATAGAGCCAGGCACAGACCTGCTGGAGGATTTCTATACCTCCACGGAGGCAGCCGTTCAGAATGTGACCGCCTGCTATGTACCGCTAATGTGGGAATACAACAATACGTATTTCTCCGAGTGGTTCTTCGGTGACATTATGAGTGACGATGCCTTGAAGGGTGGTGGCAGCACCACCGATATGGGCGACTCGTATGACATGGAGAACTGGCGTACGACTTCAGGCAACGGTTTGCTGCTGGATTTCTACCGTGCGCAATATCAGGGTATCGCCCGCTGCAATCTGGCACTCAAGTATATTGACGGCATGGAGGTAGGTATAGACGACAACTTCACCGCCAATATGAAAACCCGTCTGTTGGCAGAGGCTTACTACCTGCGTGCATATTACTATTTCCGCCTTGTGCGTATATACGCCGGTGTGCCTTTGGTGCTTAAGGTGCTGGATAGTTCTGATGAGTGGGGACAGCCTCGAGCATCGGTGGATGCCGTGTTTACGCAGATATTGAGCGACCTGACTGTTGCCGAAGCCGGTTTGTGGAAGAAGAGCGAGTATCCGGCTGAAGACCTCGGTCGTGCTACGAAAGGTGCTGCACAGGCGATGCTCATGAAGGTCAACTTGTATATGGCTTCGCCCTACTGGCAGACATACGGTCTGACCAAGAGTGCGTCGGAGTGTTATGCGGATGCCAAGACTTGGGGCGAGGCGGTTATCAATAGTGGCGAATATTTCCTTTGTCCCGTTTATGAGGATAACTTCACTCTTGTAGGGGATAACGGATCAGAGTCGGTATTCGAAATTCAGTATGCGGAGGTGCCTTGGGGTGACTACGGAGAGGGCTTTGGTTTTACGGCAGGCTCTTTTACTCAGCAGTTAGTACGTAGCCGTTCGTCACTCATCGGTGGTGGCTGGGGCTTTGACCATCCTTCGCAGAACCTGTACGATGAGTTTGAGGCTGGTGACCCGCGTCGAGATGTAGCTATTCTTGTGCCTGATGATGATAAGATAGAAACACCGTCCGTGGAGTATTACCTTGGCAACAAACTGCTGAACAACAAGTATGGCATGTACCGTGACACTTATCCCGGTACAGGCTTTGGCCAATGGGGCCTGCATGCCAGTCGCGGACCGCTTAATAACCGTCAGATTCGTTACGCCGATGTGCTGCTGATGTATGCCGAAGCATGTTTGGGAACAGGAAATACTGATATTGCAAAGACTTATATCAATAAGGTACGCGCACGTGTAGGGCTTGGCGAAGTAGAAGCGACAGATGCTACATTGCGCCATGAGCGCCGTTGTGAATTGGCGATGGAAGGTCACAGGTGGTTTGACATCGTGCGATGGAATATAGCCTACGAAACTATCACTGCCTACGAGGCTGGTGAAAGCACAGAATACAAGGCACAGATTGCCTCGGGGGCAGGATTCCAAAAAGGCAAACACGAGATTCTTCCTATTCCGTACAACGAGATTCTCCTGAACCCGACCAAGATGGAGCAGAATCCTAATTACAACTAAATAGTTAACAATAAAATCAACCAATTAATTACAACAAAAACATGAAAACAAACAAGTTTTTTGCCGCTGCTTTGGCAGCATTGGCTTTGGTAGGTTTTACCGCATGCGGTAAACAAAACACCCCCGAAAATCTTGAACTCAGCGAAAGCGCTCTTCAGCTTAAGGTTGGCGAAACTCACCAACTGACGGCGAACGTTACGGTTGAGTCATGGACATCCTCCAACGAGCAAGTAGCTACCGTCAAGGACGGCTTGGTAACCGCCTTAGCAGAAGGTAACGCTATTATTTCCGCAACAGCGAATGGTCAGACCAAGACCTGCGTCGTTGCTGTTAAGAAGGACAGCGACGGCCAAGGTGGTGATGCAACCATTACAGCGAAACGTATATGGGCAGTATTGCTTGACGGAGTAACAGCAGAAGCGAATGCCTCTATCATGGCAGGTGATTTCCGTGTTGATGATGTGGAGAACCACCTCTATATATGGGCTTCCGGTGAGACATATGCTGCTAACGAGAATGCTACGGGCAAGAACTACTTTGGCAATAATGAAGGTTATACGGCTCTGACTGTTGTTGCTCCGGCAGGATGGTCGGGACTTGGTTTCTGCATCGAAAGAGCAGAGTCCATTACAGCGATGCAGGCGTTGAAAGAGGCTATTGTCGCTAATCCTGACAACTTCTATTTGCACATTGGCCTGAAGTCTGCTACAGCAGGTAACCACATCTTCTATTTCTTCGGAAATGAGAGCACGAAACTCACTATTGGTAGCGGACACATGACGACCGGTGACGGTGAGGACCCGACTCCTGTCTATGGCGATTTCGAACGTGATGGCGCATGGCACGGATTCGACATTCCTATGGCGAATTATGCAAGTGCAATCGCTGCGGCAGAAGTCAAAGCTGGAATCAATATTTTCTGTGCTCTCTCAGGTAATGCTGCTGGTGCACAGCTGAACTTGGATGCAATCTATTTCTATGAAAAGTAAGAGGCTCAACGATTGTTGAACAGATAAATAATCAGCTTTGGGGAGATTGGTTTCTCCCCATTGCGCAACAACCAACCCAACAAATGATTATGCAAAAGTTATCACACCACATCCTCGCGATGCTTATAGTTCTGGTGTGTGCCGCGTGCGGAAACACAGAAAACAAGCTCCAACTCTCTCCTAATGTGCTGCAGATGAAACCTGGTGACATGCAGACTATCGAAGCCAAGGGCAATACTACCAATGCCGAGTGGACATCTTCCAATCCTGATGTGGCTACAGTTTATTATGGTGTGGTGGAGGCGGTAGCTATCGGCAAAACGCATATAACTATCAAGACCGCTACCGAATCAGCTACATGCGAAGTGTTCGTTACCGGTTCTGATGGCGCGTCACTGCGTATAACTCCTGCTATGGCGAATATGAAGAAAGGTGAATCGCTACAACTTACTTATGGCAATACGTTTGACCTGGATGTAACTTGGTCCAGCAGCAACAACGAAGTAGCATCTGTCACGCAGGATGGTGTGGTTACTGCGCACAAAGGCGGAAATGCCGTTATCACACTGGCAACCAGCGTTGAATCGGTTACCTCACTTGTGGCAGTTGAGCATACCTGGGGCGACTATAAGCTTGTCTGGTCGGATGAGTTCAACGGTACGTCACTTGACGAAGGTGTTTGGACTATTCAGCAAGGCGCCGGTGGATGGGGCAACCAGGAGGCACAGTTCTACACCGGCAGGTCGGAGAACCTGCGAGTGGAGAACGGTTGTCTGGTAATCGAAGCACGTAAGGAGGATTACCAGAATGCCGAATATACATCGGCGCGTATCATGTCAAAAGGGAAGAAAGAGTTCTGCTACGGCAAACTTGAAGCCAGCATCAGTCTACCTTCTGGAGGTGGTCTCTGGCCGGCTTTCTGGACTTTGGGAAACCGTGGTAACTGGCCTAACTGCGGTGAGATAGATATTATGGAGTATGTGGCGAACGTACCCAACCGCATACTCGGCACGCTCCATTCGGTGAAAGACCGTAGTGGTAGCAAGAGTAGCAAGGCCTACTGGGGACAAAACATTGAGAATAACTTCCATATTTACGGAGTTGAGTGGACGTGCGAGGAAACCAATGGCAAGGATGTCATCCGATTCTATGTGGACGGTGACGTATATTCCGAACAAGTGGAAAGCGTGATAGACGATGATGACTATTGGCCTTTCAACCGACCGAACTACTTCATCATCAATATGGCTGTCGGAGGTACACTCGGAGGCTCGATTGATGCCAATATATGGAATAGCCCGAGGCAGATGAAAGTTGACTGGGTGCGGGTATATCAACGTGACGAAGTGGAATAGACATGGCGCGGTATAATCTGATAGTTATAGTCTTGCTACTGGTGTTGGCAGCGTGCAACGGCAATAATCCCGAGCAGGGCAGAGTTGCTGATGCCATGTCCAAGTCCGCCAAGCGCGGTGTGGCGTTCAATTTCCAGAATCTGGAAGACCTGCCGTTGCTGTCGCCCTATATATCATGGGATTACAACTGGGGCAACACGCCTTCGGACAATGCGGCACTATGGTTTGATACCAATGAGATGGATTATTGCCCCATGTGCTGGAACGGCAGTTACAATGCCGACAAGATACGCGAATACGTCAAGGCACACCCTTCAACGAAGTATCTGCTTGCATTCAATGAGCCAAACCTCACCGACCAGGCACGCATGACACCAAAGGAGGCTGCGGCTATATGGCCACACGTAGTGGCATTGGCTAAAGAGTTGAACCTCAAACTCGTCAGCCCGGCTATGAACTACGGTACGCTCAGTGGCTACAGTAATCCGATTACATGGCTTGATGAGTTCCTGACGCAGCCCGAGGTCAGCAGCAGCGATATTTATGCGATATCTATCCACTGCTACATGGCATCTGCAGGAGGATTAAAGGGGTTCGTTGAGATGTTCGAGAAATACGACAAACCCATCTGGCTGACAGAGTTCTGTGCATGGGATCCTGTTCCCGGCAGCATTGAGGTTCAGATGAACTATATGTGCAACGCACTCAATTATCTGGAGCAGCATGCGTCCGTTGAGAGGTACGCGTGGTTCATTCCGCGAACGAATAAGCCGGTCGATTCTGCGCCGTACATGCAACTTCTCACCCATGATGATACTCCCGAACTGACCGACTTGGGCAAGATGTACACACGATTCTCGACTTTCGACAAGAGTGTGGCACTCAACGCGGAAAGGTTTATCCATGCCGGAGAGTATATGGCTACTTCGGAGAATAGTTTGCAGGTGCGTCCTTCTACTGACACATACGCAACGGCTCATGCCGGACGTGAAGGCCTAATGGTGTCGAACTTGCCTATTGGGCTGTCTGTTACTTATCAGATTTATGTGCCGTGGAGTAGTGAAAATAACGTGATATCATTACGTTACTGCGGTTATTCGAACTCTATCTGTGAGCTGCAGCTGGATAACCAGTCGCCCGTCTATGTCGATATGCCGCGTAACGGGAGCACCACTGAATGGATTGTTGCGCACACACCGGTCATGCGTATTTCCCAAGGTATGCATACTTTGACTATCAAACTACAGTCAGGCTCATGCTACATCTCGGGGTTCGAGGTGAATGGAGTGGATGATTAGTGCATTCCGAGTAAATGATTTGTAAAATATTATACCCAATGAATATGAAGAATTCCATACTATTCTTATTTCTTCTGCTTCCGTTAGTCCTGTCCGCACAGACAATTTCTGTAGATGACTTTGAGAACACCACTAAGCAGTGGAACACTGTGTCTTGTGGTAGTGCTATCGTTGACAACCCGCAACAGACAGGACTGAATGTCAGTTGCAAATGTTTGCAAATAACACGTGCGCCCGAGTGCGACAACTGGTCAGGTGCCATGTACACCCTGCCTCAGGCTCTGACAGGCTATAAATATGTCCATGCGCTCATGTACCGCAACAACAGCCACAAGCCCAATGTGAAAGTGACGGACAACGGCGAGAACCTTGACATCGAACCGATGACGGCGATTGTTGCCAACCAGTGGCAGGATGTGGTGTTTGACATCAGCAGCAAGGCGCAAGCAGATTTTGTGTTCTTCATGGCTGACCGTGAGAACCTTACCGAAGATGCTGTGGTACTGATAGATGACGTAATCATCAGCAATGATGCCACGCCGCGTACTACTCCAAACAGCGCGTGTGAAAAAGATGAGCCTACGCCGGATGCCGATGGCTATTCGCTGGTATGGAACATGGATTTCACGTCAGCGACACTGCCTGCCTGCTGGAACATTGAGGTCAATGGCGACGGTGGTGGCAACAACGAGTTGCAATACTACTGCGAGAAAGGTGTGACCTTAGGCGTTGAGCCTACCACCGGCAAGCATTGTCTTATTCTCACTGCCACCGAGGAGCAGTACCAAGGCAAGGGCTGCACGTCCGGCCGTGTGAACAGCAAGGGTAAACTTTACTATACCTTCGGCAAGATAGAGGCGCGCATCAAGTTCCCGCGCACAGCCAACGGTCTGTGGCCGGCATTCTGGCAGATGGGTAACAACTACGACCAGGTAGGCTGGCCTCGTTGCGGTGAGACAGATATAATCGAACTCGGTCATCAGAACGCCTTCAACAAAGGTACCCAGGACCGTTACTTCAACGGTGCGATGCATGTGGGCTCGAAGTGGGACGCTGTTTGGAGCGAAGCGAACTCCGTGACATGGCCGTACTCGGTGGAGGATTCGTTTCATATCGTTACGATGATCTGGACGCCGACATCCATTGAGATGTATATGGATAAAGAGGCACATCCGGACCTCAGCCCGTACTTCACAGCTAAACTTGAGCCTAACGATGACGAGAACTATAACCGTCAGGTCATTTTCGGCAAACCTAACTTCATCATCGCCAACCTTGCGGTGGGCGGTAACTTCCCGGGGATAAATGACGTGAACAAGATTACCGCTCTGTCTGACGGTCCGCGCTCGATGTACATCGACTGGATACGTATCTACCAGCGCGGTGATGCAGGCGAGTCGTTCATGAGCAATGTGCCGAGTGAGGAGATAGAAGCCACGCCCACGGCGGCGGAGATGGTTGTTACGGATGTGCCGGCAACGAAAGTGCTGCGTGAAGGACAACTGCTGATTCAGCGCGGCGAGCTGCTGTATGACATGCAAGGGTATGTTGTTCGATAAGCCTAACCCTATACCAAGGGTATAGCAAGGGTATACAAAAATACTACTGATCATGAAGAAATATCTGCTATTTATATTGTGTTCAACTGTGCTACTGACGGCCTGTACTTCGAAACCGGAGTACACCCTCGTGTGGGAGGACAGTTTCGATGCGCCGGAACTGAACGCCGCGTGGTGGAACGTAGATGACAACGCCCGTGGCGGTGGCAATGCTGAGTTGCAATACTACGCCCCAAAGAACGTGACGATAGAGAAGCATCCTGTGACAGGCGAGAGTTGTCTGGTGCTCAACGCACAGCGTGAGGACTATTATTACGCGACCGCAGAAGGTGGTGAAGGTTATCGTCCGGCTACTTCGGCGCGCCTGAACACGCAGGACAAGGTGACTGTTGAGTATGGCCGCGTGGAGGCACGCATCGCTTTCCCGAAGACGGCTGACGGCTTGTGGCCGGCGTTCTGGATGCTCGGCAACAACCTCGCTACCGACCTCGGGGACGATGACTCGGTGGATAACCTCGCTGAGGTGCTGGCGGCGCAGGGCAGGGTGGTGTGGCCCAAGTGCGGCGAGATAGACATCTGCGAGATGGGGCACAAGAACGGTATTGACGCCGGTACGCAGGACCGCTACTTCAACGGTGCCTGCCACTGGGGCGAGAGCTGGAACAACGGCGCGTACCCGAATGTGGGTAAGTTCCATACGTGGGAGTATCCCGTGCAGGGAGATTTCCACCTGTTCACGCTCGACTGGACGGAAGACAGCATAGCTATGTACCTGGATTTGGACAAGTACCCCGACGCCAAGCCGTACTTCGAGTTGTCGTTGCGCAACAAGGATGTGAATGAGCCCGGGCACTACTTCAACCACCCGTTCTATCTGGTCCTGAACCTGTCGGTGGGAGGTTTCTTCCCGGGTATGCCCAATCCCGAGAAATACTCGGATGTGATTGACAAGAGTTTGCTTGATCCTGTCACAGCCCTGCCTGAAAACGGAAGTCCTGTGAAGATGTATGTGGATTATATCCGCGTGTACACGAAGAAATAAGTTTGAGTACGGAATACGCGGAAAATAGTCTAATCTATAAAGAGGAGACATATAAGATTAGAGGAGCAATCTATCATGTGTATAGTGTGCTCGGGGATGGATTTTTGGAGGCTGTTTATCAGGAGGCACTTGAGATTGAATTTCAGAAGAGAGGGATACCATACGAGCAAGAGAAAGAGTTAGAGATTGTATATGATGGAATCGTATTGCAAAAGAAATATGTTGCTGATTTCGTTTGTTATGGTAAAATTATAGTAGAATTAAAGGCAATAACAGAATTAGAGGATAGCAATAGGGGGCAAATCAGAAACTATCTTAAAGCAACTAATTTACAATTAGGTTTATTGGTGAATTTCAGAAGCCCGTATGGTGTAGAGATAGAAAGAAGATTAAATTATGTTGATGAGGAGTAAATATTAATAGAAATAAATTTGAGTTCGGAACTCCCGGCAGTCTTGGAAAATAAATCAACTATTCCGTATATTCCGTCAATTCCGTACTCAATAAGAAGAATATTCATAATTAAAAAATGATATGAGACTCAGTATTAAAGAGAAATTAGGCTACAGCCTCGGTGACACCGCATCACACTTTGTATGGGATTTGGTGAATTTCTGGCTCATCTTTTACTACACGGATATCCTGGGTATCAGTCCGGCATGGTCGAGTGCAATAGCTATTCTCGGCACAGTGATGGACGCCGTGATGGATCCTGTGGTCGGTATCTGGGCTGACAGAACGAATACGCGCTGGGGCAAGTTCCGGCCTTTCCTGCTGTTCGGATGTGTGCCTTTTGCCCTGTTTGCTTTCCTGTCGTTCTTCGGACCAAGCCTGCAAGGTGATGCGCTGATAGCGTATATATTGCCCATGTTTATTGGGTTGCGAATAATCTATGCGATAGTCAATATTCCGTACTCCTCACTGGGCGCTGTGATGACGGATGATTCCATCGAACGTGCAGGGCTTAACTCCTATCGTTTTGTGGCCGCGAATATTGGGCAGTTGATAGTGTCAGGATTTGCTTTATATATCGTTTATTACTTAGGAGCAAAGGCAACGGGCATGGATTACTCAGTTATGGCTGATGATGCAGCTCGTAAGTCGTTCCTTGAACTGTCAGTGGACAACGCAGCACTTGTACGTTCGTCGTATATCATTGGTTTCCGCTATCTGGTTGCCATCTTCGGGTGTATAGGAGTTGTGCTGTTCCTGATAACTTTTTTCACCACTCGCGAGCGTGTGCAGCCGCCAAAGCGTCAGGATGCGCACCTTGGGCAGGACTTCAAGTATCTGTTCAAGAATCGTCCTTGGGTAATGCTTGCTTTGGTGGGGATTGTTTCGTTCATCATGTTTGCTATTCAGAATATCTCCGCTACCTATTATTTCAAGTATTATCTGGATGCTGAATCAAAGACGCAGATTTTTAATATCATAGGTACGGTGGCGTTGATTATAGCTATCCCGCTCACCAAACCGTTGGTGCAGCGTTTCGGTGCCAAACAGTTGTATATTGTTTGTTCGCTATTGTCAGGGTTGTTTTTCTGCCTGTTGTTTTTCGCCGGAAAGAACTTCGTGCTGATCAATATCTTTAACTGCTTGGGTAAAATCAGTTATGCACCGGCAATATCGTTGCTATGGACCATGTTGGCTGATGCTGCTGATTATGGCGAGTGGAAGTTCAACCGCCGCACAACAGGACTATGCTTGTCGGCTGCCGTGTTTGCGCAGAAGATAGGTTGGTCTGTCGGAGCAGCAATCTGGGGATTGGTGATGAGCATTGTAGGATTCAATGCTGATAAGATGAGCATTGTTGAGATCCAAGCCAACACAGACATCATGAGTTCTTTCCACTGGATGTTCGGTATTGTTCCGGGTGTTCTTTATGCTTCGTGCGCTATTTTCCTGCTGTTTTATGACATTACGCCGGACATTCTCATAAAGATGAAATCCGATCTTGACATTCGTCGCGATAATGAATAGTATGAGTCCGGAACTCACTGAACTCTCGGGAAAAAATAAAACAACTATTCCGTTTATTCCGAAAATTCCGTACTCAAAATAAAAATTCAGTACAATGAAACACCCCCAAGGCAAATACATAACTATCGACGGCGAGAAGTTCTATGAGATAAAGAACTACGACCGTATGCAGCCGTTCTTCATCTCCCTGGCGTCGGACACCGACCTATGGATGTATCTGTCGTCAACAGGCGGACTGACATGCGGACGCCGCAGCCCGGACTTTGCGCTCTTCCCGTACTACACCGACGACAAGATAACGCAGAACTACACATTCACCGGTCCGCGCACTTTGGTGCGTCTAATATCCAACAGCGTCAGCGGTCTAACCTCTAATAGCGAGCAAGGCGAGCGGACTGTTATCTGGGAACCGTTCAGCGTGAACAACGACGCCCTCTTTCGCATTGAGCGACGAATATGCAAGTCCGTAACGGGCAATGTTATCCTTTTCGAGGAAACCAACCAGACGCTGGGTTTGTTGTTCCGCTACAGCTGGCAGGCTGCCGACCGTTTCGGTTGGGTGCGCAAGGCGTACATCGAGAACATCGCTTCACAGCCGCAGGAGTTCGAGCTCATCGACGGCGTGCAGAACGTCCTGCCCTCCGGCGTCAACCGTCAGACGCAGAACGTCTATTCGACGCTCGTGGACGGTTACAAGAAAACCGAACAAGCCGTAGTCGAAAGAGAAAAGACCGTTTCACTCAAAGAAAAAAGCCTGATTAGCCCTCTGGTGCTCTTCCGCATGGAAGCGATCATGGTGGACAAGGCAGAGCCGAGCGAGAGCCTGACCTGCAACACCGTGTATAGCATCGATGCTGACGATTTCACCATCCTCACTTCATCCATGCAGCTGGATGCTTTCCGTCATAGCGGTACTATACACCCCGAACCGGAGTCCAAGGGTGTGCAGGGGGCATATCTGCTGTACAAGCCGATGAACATGGAAGTCGGCGGGAGCCGTGAGTGGATGTTCGTGATGGATGTGGAGAAAGACGCCTCAGATGTGCACGCCAAGCTGCACGAGATTGTCGAACCTGAGCACAAACAGGTGGTGCTCGAAGCCCTGCAGGCTACCACCGCCAACCTGCGTGCTATCGTCGCCCATAACGACGGCGTACAACTCACCGGCGACGAGGCGCAGGATGCGCGGCACTTCGCCAACGTGCTGTTCAACACCATGCGCGGAGGCTATTATGCGGACGATTATACGATACACGCAGCGGATTTTGCGCACCATGTGAAGGTGTTCAATACCGCATTGTACGAGCAGTACAAGCCCTTCCTTGACTCGCTGCCAGAACAGTTAAGACGTGACGAACTGGAAGACCGCATCATCGACTGCATGGATCATCAGCTGCACCGCCTGTTCATGGAATATCTGCCGCTGACGTTCTCGCGTCGCCACGGTGATCCTTCTCGTCCGTGGAACAGTTTTGACATACGCGTCAAGGACAAGGACGGCAAGCCGCTCATCGCCTATCAGGGCAACTGGCGTGACATCTTCCAGAACTGGGAAGCCTTGTCTGCATCCTATCCGGACTACACGAACGCCATCATCGCCAAGTTCCTCAACGCCACAACCGCTGACGGCTACAACCCCTACCGCATCACATCCGAGGGCATTGACTGGGAGGTCATCAACCCCGACGACCCGTGGTCGAACATCGGCTACTGGGGCGACCATCAGATTATCTACCTCTGCAAGTTGCTGGAACTCAGTCGTGACCATGATCCCAAGGCACTCCTCGAACTGCTCGCCCGGCGCGAGTTCGCCTTTGCCGCTGTGCCCTACAGAATCAAATCGTATAAGGATATTGTCGCCAACCCCAAGGACACCATCCGCTTCGACGACGAGGCGCACCAACGCATACTTTCCCTCATCCCGACTTACGGTCAGGACGCCCGACTGATGCTTGACAAGCACAATCAGCCGGTGCTCGTCACCGGCGCAGAGAAACTGCTCATCACCATGCTTGCCAAACTCTCGAACCATATCCCCGGCGCAGGCATATGGATGAACACCCTTCGTCCCGAGTGGAACGATGCCAACAATGCCCTGGTGGGCAACGGTGCTTCGATGGTCACCGTCTGCTACCTCTACCGCTACATGCAGCTGCTCCGTCAGCTCTTCACCGAAGCTGGCGATGCGACCTACGCCGTACATGCCGAACTGGTAGCCATGATGCGTGACTTGCTTAAGGCTGACTCTCTATCCGTTCGTGCATACGTCGATGCCGTAGGCTTGGCAGGCGAGGCGTATCGCAATGCCGCATACGCAGGCTTCAGCGGTCAGCTGGTCGAACTGACGGCAGAGGTGATCGCGGACTTTCTGGAGCGTATGATGTCGATAGTAAAGGATTCCATTCTGTCCAATCGCCGCGAGGACGGTCTCTATAACGCGTATAACCTCGTGAAGTTCACCAAAGACAACATCGAGGTCACCGAACTCTATGAGATGTTGGAGGGACAGGTGGCTGTACTCTCGTCAGGCTTGCTCTCTGCCGCTGAGGCTGCCGACCTGCTGGATGCGATGCGCAAGTCTGCATTGTACCGCGAGGACCAGCAGAGCTATATGCTCTATCCGGCACGCCGTCGTCCGGCGTTCCTGGAGATGAACAACCTTCCTGCTGATGCAGCCACGCTGCCTGTTGTGCAGAAACATCTGGGCACCGTACTGAAGCAGGATTGTGACGGTGGCATTCATTTTGATGCCAAGTACCGCAATGCGAACAACCTGCCGGACGAACTGAAAGACCTGTACGAGCAGGTGTTCAACCACCATGCCTTCACCGGTCGCAGCGGCACGTTCTACAAGTACGAAGGCCTCGGCTCCATCTACTGGCACATGGTGAGCAAGCTTCTCCTCGCCGTCGGCGAGAATATCCGTGCATTCAGTGGGGTCCCCAACACAAACCAACGTAGTGTTTGTGGTGGGGAAAAGAGCGTCGACAATGGTGCGCTTAATGTCGCAGAGCGACATCCGGAAGCAGCATTTGTTGCGCTCGTAGAGCATTACCGCGCCATCAAAGAAGGCCTCGGGCTTCACAAGTCGCCGGAGCAGTACGGCTCGTTCCCGTTTGACGCGTACAGCCACACGCCTGCGATGAGCGGCGTGCAACAGCCGGGTATGACCGGTCAGGTCAAGGAGGATATACTCTCCCGCTGGTTTGAACTTGGCATTGAGGTGCGCGACGGCGCGATACATATCCATCCTCTGATGCTCCGCAAAGAGGACTTCCGTGACGGCAAACTCAGCTTTACCTATTGCGGCACGACGTTCACCTATCATCTGTCCGAGAGCGACGAGAACACTTTTATCCCGCAATCGACAGCCAGGCACATCTTCGCCCGCGACGGTCTGGTCAAGAGCATTGATGTGTACCTTGGGCGCCTCAATTAACTTGTCGTCATTTCGATATTTCGAGAAATCGAGATCTCGAATGGCATCACAACGAAAAATCAGTAAACAATGAAGAATCTTTACATCCTATCCGCACTCCTGCTCGTTCTCACAGCCTGCAACCGCGTGACCTCCACCGAGGTACGCCGTACCAGCGAGGCAGGTGACAAGTACGCTCTGGTTGAGCCCGTCACGTTCCACAAGGGCAAGGCGCCTATGGCATTGGTGACAATCAATCCGCAGGACGAACGGCAGACTATTGACGGCTTTGGCGCATCCATTACCGAGAGTTCAGCGTTCGTACTGGCATGCCTGACGCCGGATGAGCGTGCGATGATTCTGCGCGAACTATTCGGCGAAGAAGGCTCGAACTTCTCCGCCACGCGTACCGTGATTGGTTCCAGCGACTTCACCCTGCAAGGGCATTACTCCTACGACGATGTGCCGGGCGATACGGCATTGGAGCACTTCTCCATCGCCGTGCATCAGGACGGCTGGAGGCAGGCTGCCTATCCGCAGATCAAGGATGAGCAGTTCGACATGTACCAGTTCATCCGCGAGGTGGCTGAGCTCAAAGCCGCACAGGCGGACAACACATGGCGGCTCATGGGCTCGCCGTGGACGGCACCGGCGTGGATGAAGGACAACAACCTCTTCTTCGACAAAGCCAACCGCCGTGGCGGAGCCTTGCTGCCGAAGTATTATGATGCTTTTGCCCGTTACTTTGCCAAGTACCTGCAGGCGTACCGCGAGGCAGGTATTGAGTTCTGGGCTGTGACGCCGGAGAACGAACCGATGGGCAATGACGGTTCGTGGGAGAGCATGGATCTCTCGCCCGAAGCGGAGGCTACGTTCATCGGTGAGTATCTGGGGCCGACACTGGCGCAGGATTTCCCCGATGTGAAGATCTTCTGCTTCGACCAGAACACCTTCGAGGCAGACCGTTATACTGCTGCCGTGTATGACCGCAATCCGCAGGCACGCGACTACACCGCCGGTACGGCACTGCACTGGTACGGCTCAACCATCTCCTGCTTCCCTGAGGTGCTGGACTCGCTGCACGCGCTCTATCCTGACAAGATACTGATGCACACCGAGGGCTGCGTGGATAACCTCGGTCGTCCGGGCTGGCCCGGCGTGAGTGACTACGCAGGCTATCAGGAATCCGGCTGGTTCAACGACGACGCATTCTGGTGGGGCAAGAACGCCACCGATTGGGCGTATTCTACGCCTTGGTGGCCGGAGTTGCACCCGAAGTACTCGCCTGTGCACCGTTATGCGCAGTACATCATCGACGGCGTCAACCATTGGATGACCGGATATATCGACTGGAACAGCGTACTTGACTCCATCGGCGGACCGACCCATGTGCTCAACCACTGCGGCGCACAGGTGATGGTGGACTATCAGAACGATATTATCTACTTCACGCCCTACCACTACGCGTTCCGTCACTTCTCACGTAGTATGCGCCCGGGTGACGTGGTGCTTGGCGTGAACTATCTTACACCGGTTGACGACAACTCGCCTTTGCATGTATGTGCAGTAAGGAAAGCCGATGGCTCGTATGCTGTCAACATGCTCAACAAGGCTGACGAACCCTGCTCGTTCAATCTGCAGTTGGGAGATTACTTTGCCACCATCCACCTGCCTGCGAACTGCGTGGAGACCATCGAGGTGAAGTTGCCGGAGTAGGAAAGTACGATCCCCGGGTAAAACCCCGATGAAGATTCGAAAGTGCTAAAAATGAACAATATACATTGATCCTAAATATCAATACAATGAAAAAAATCACATCTTCTTTGCTGGTTGCATTTGCGCTACTGATGTCCGTATCTGTTCACGCCAAGCAGTATTGCCATGAGGCGCTCACGCAGGGAGACAACACCATCTATCTGACGTGCGAACTGCTGGGCAGCACGTATAAGATGACCATCGAGGCGGATGTCGAACTCGCCGGTCTCGGCGGTTCGTTCATGACGCTGAGTGACGGTAACCATGACTTGCGGGAGTTCATGACGAAGGGTGCAGATGGCAAGTCGCTGGTTATCACGTTCACATCGGCAACCGATCCCAATTTCTACACGCCTCTGTATGTGATGATGCCCGGTGAAGTGAACTTCGGCGAACTGAAGGATATAGAGTGGGGCTTGTGCACCACTGATGAGACGGAATATACGATTACCGTTATCCAACCTGCTTCCGGCGGAACGATTGCAGCCAGCGAGGCGAAAGCGAAGTATGGAACGGAGGTTGTCCTGACCGCTACGCCCGACGCAGGCAAGCAATTGGACAAATGGATTGTAACCGATGCGGAAGATAATGCAGTGTCCGTCAGCAAAGGCAAGTTCAATATGCCGACGTCCAATGTGACGGTCACCGCCACGTTCAAGGACGAGGAGCATCTCACGCCCGCCACATGGTCGGGGAAGGACGTACAGGAGGTGGCAACCTTCACTTGGAGCGTCACCCGTAATGTCGATTACACGCTGAGTTTTGCTATCAGTTGGGATAAAGATTTGGAGGGTGTCAATCCGCAGATCAATATCAACAACGGCGCTTTCCGTGGCATGCAGGCGCAGGGCAAGAGCGCAACCTATACTACCACCGATGAGTATGAGGACGGGGCCAAACTGCCGTTCTTCTTCTACATAGCCTATACGGGAGCCGCCGCACGCATTGATGTGGACTATACCGTCGGTGCGAGCAATGCGGATATGACAGGTCTGACTATTCCGTATATGCAACCGCCAGGCCGCAAAGTGATACTTAACGGCGTGCTATACATCGAAAAGGATGGTGTGCTGTACACTACACAGGGCATACAGTTTTGAATAATATCTTAAAATCATGATACAATGAAAAAATTAACATTTCTTTTTGCGCTCTTGTGCACAAGTATGTTAGGGTGGGCGACGCCAGCTACCTATACGGGTGCAGGCTTTAGTGGAGCAATCAATGGTTATTCATACGACATTGATTATTCTATTACGTATGATGATGAGCATCATTTAACATTCAATGTGACTTTAGATGGCTCCTTCAAAGAGACAGCCGGATTTGTGTTTGAGGTCTGGAGTTCGGACTTGTCATCTGGTAACTTCAAGAGTTTTGTGCATGGAGAGGGCAACTCATGGTCTGTAACAGATGATGCGAAAGACTATTCATCAATGAGTGGTCAGGTCTTGAATCAGCTCCGTTTGCGTCTTGCCTCTTCAGTTGGCGGTACAGATCAATTGTATATGTCTGATTATACAGTAGGTTTGTCCGGTTCAGCTGTAATAGAAGGTCCAACAAGCAGGGCTACTACTCCTTCAGCACCGGCAAATAAGACAAAAGTAATTACTTCATGGTATTATGGCAAGAGTTGTAATTTCACAGATTGGGGAGGGGGTACATCCTCGCAAAATACACGTTTTGGGAAAAAACTGACATGTAGTCGTGCTGAAGGAAATGGCTGGTTAGGATTGGTGGATTTTGGTGATTTGGATTGTTCGGGAATGGACATACTCCATATGGATATTTGGGTTGAGAACAATGCTACATTGCGAGCAACTCCTATTCATTACGCGTATGGCGAAGAATATCGTCATTCTATATCTCTCACAGGAGGACAGTGGAACTCAATAGAATTGAATCTGGATGCCACGGATTTTGTGAGTGATGGTGGTCTGGGGGCACCGGATGACTATTGGGATGTGATAAATCAGTTTAAGTTCGATCTCCTGGCCAACGGGCTGGAGTTTTGGATAGATAATCTGTATTTCTATTCCAATCAAATTCCAGTGTTTACATCTATTTCTATTACGGGTAATACTATTTGTCAGGTAGGGCAGAATATGTCATTGACAATAGAGACCTTAGATCAATTTGGTCAGCATATTGATGCGGAATACACATGTTCTGTATCGCCAGTTTCGACAGGTTCTGTTGTGGGGACGACTTATACTGCATCTGCAAAAGGCAATGCTACCATTACGGTGACATCCGGTCTGATAAGCAATACACTTACTGTCTTCAATTATGAAGGCAGCAACCTTGCATTAAATCATCTGGTGAACCAGTCTGCTGAATTTTCAGGTTATGGTGCAGCACGCGCGGTTGATGGCAACGATGGAACAGAGTGGCAAGGTTCTTCTACTAACGGAACAGCAGCTGATGAGGCGGCACGAACATATGATTGTTGGTTTACTGTTGATTTAAGCGGGGGAAGTGGCGATAAATATGATGTTGATCTCGTAACTATCAAATTTGAGGGAGCATGCTCAGATGCTTATCATATTGATTTCTCAACTGATGGAGTGTCGTGGGAAATAGGCTATAGTTTTGCACAAATAATGGGCGTTAATGGCCATACAGATTATATTACCTCTTTTACCAATAACAGCGGAGTTCAATATGTACGTTTCTGGAGCACAAAGGCATCTTCACAATGGGGGATGAAGATTTTTGAGTTTCAGGTATTCGGCACAGAGGCTGCTTCTCCTACTAAATCCGTATCTGCGACACCGAATAACGTTTCTTATGGTACGGCAACGGTTAAACAGAATGGCGTCGTGGTGAATTCGGTGACAACGGATTCTGAGGTCACATTCTATGCTGTCGCAAATGATGGCTATGATTTCTTCAATTGGACGCAAGGTGGGGTGGAAGTCGCAACTTCAACAGAGTATACAACTACTATTACAAACAATACGTCACTTGTCGCCAATTTTGAAGCACATCGTACTGCTTATTGCAGCACGCCTGTAACCACCATGCAGGGGGCAACGCTTTATTTGTCAATCACCAATCCTTCAGCGAATACATATAAGATTCTTCTCGAAGGCTCTGAGAATAACAAAATCGCAAGTGCATACAACAACTTTAGTTTCTCATTGACTCACATAAATGGTGAGAATGGTACTACTTCTCTGCCTGCGGCAAGTTGGACAACGGATGACGCTGGCTATGGCTCTGCATATGTGACGTTTACTGCTTCTAATTTCAGAGACATAACGTTTGTCAATCATTACGTAGTATTTAACAAGCAGGGCGGTGGATTAACTGAGTTCAACGCATTCCCGGATGTTAACCTCATCAAGTGGGACGCAACATGTACAGACGACGAAGCACCTGTTCTGGCGGCTCCTGTGGCAACTCCGCTCAGCGGAACATCCGTTCGTCTGGCTCTCTCCGCTACGGATAATATGGCAGCACTGCTTACCTATGCTATCAACTACAAACCTGCCGGCAGTGATGGTGCAGGCACAGATGTGGAGGTCGCCGGTACAGCAGGTGAAACTACATATAAGAACATAAAGGGCTTGGCTGCCGGAACAAGGTATCAGTTCTCGGTGACGGCATCCGATGGCACAAACGTTTCTGATGCACAGATTTGTTATGCAACGCCTTCGATGCCGACTGCTCCGGTGCCTACACACAACGCAGATCTTGTTCGCTCGGTGTATTCGGATAAATATGAGTCCGCTTTGGAGCATGATTTCCAAAAGGATAGTTGGCATGGGCACGACTTAACTTACGCTGAGGCAAGTATTGGTGGCGACCATAGTTTGATATACGATTTAGTGCCTTATAATCAAGATGCTTGGTTCTCATGGGGAGCGGTATCTGGTGAGAACGCAATCGAAGCAAAAACAGAATTCACTGATGGTGAAAATACTGGACTTGATGCAAGTGAACAAGACTATCTACATATTGATATGATGTCTGCTAATGCCGCACCTTATGTAGAAGTTCAAATCATGGATGTAAAACTTGGTGATTTGCCATTAAATGGTAGTGGCTGGCAGTCGTTTGATTTGCCGTTAGCAACATATAAGGCTGCAAATGCAGCTAAGATTGCTAATATTCACCACATGAAATTTGCCGGATTCCGTGGTCCTAATAACCCCGAAGAGATTGCCATCGACAACGTCTATTTCTGGCGTTATGGTGCAAAGGCCAGTGCCGATTCGTGGGGCACGTTCGCTTCGCCGGTTGCAGTCAAGGTTCCGTCGGGTGTGACGGTTTACAAGGCTGTCTATGAAAAGAACGGCGACGATGAGACCTTGACGCTCACCGACGCAGGCAGTGTTATTCCCGCTAACACGGGCGTACTGCTGAGTATGGCTGACGCTTCTGCGTCCTATGCGTTCACGCTGGCTACCTCCGACGAGGCGACAGTAGCAGCTGACAACTTCGAAGGCAACAGTCTTGTCGGTTGCGCAACACGTACGGATATTTCCACCGTGGCTGCTACCAACGACATCTTCTGCCTCCGCCGCTCGGATCAGTTCGGCATGAGCGGATTCTTCCTCTACACAGGTCAGTACATCCCTGCCGGAAAAGCATACTTGCCTGTACCGAAAGACGGCGGAACTCCCGCACCGTCACGCCGCATACGCTTCGTTTATGATACAGCTACGGCTATAGACAATAGTGCCGAGGCTGTACATGCCACGAAGTTTATCGAAGACGGTCAACTCTTCATCCGTCGCGGAGATGCTGTTTATACGATTCAAGGCATCAGAGTGGAGTAGAGGATTCAGACAGATAACTATTGATTGTTTAATATGTAAATTTTACGACAATGAAAAAAGCAATATATCAATCCCCGATTTCAGAGGTTGTCTATCTGTCCGGCCGTGCCGATGTAATGCAAGGTATAGACATTGTTCACCATTCCGGTGGTGGCGGCTTCAATAACGAAGACCAAGTCGGCTAATCAATATGGAAACAAAATCATTATAATTATCAACCCTTTAAAATTTACAAACATGAGAAAGATTTTTTCTTTTGTAGCAGCGATGGTGATTGCAACATCCACCGCATTTGCAGGAACGAACCTGTTTAACCCTGCCACCACTACTCTTGAGACTTGGTTTGGTGATGCCAACTGGGCTTCAGAAGAGGGGGCAGGTACTGCTGTGTACGACAACGCTACCGGCATTACTAACGTAACCATCAACACGGACAGAACCGGTCAATGGAAAGCTCAAGTGAAGCTTATTACAGACATGACGGCCCTTGATCCCACCAAACAGTATGACTTTGCTGTAACGATGACTGCCAATGCTGACATCAGCAATGTTACCGTTAAGGTGTTTGACGCATCTCCTGACGGCAACCAGGGGGCTGCTCAGATGTTCTACAAAGCGGATGTATCGCTCGTTGCCAACACGGCACTGACTGTTTCTGCAACCAATGTTGAAGGAAAAGCCAGCAATGGCGTTATCGTATTCGATTTCGGTTCCGCTCATGCAGGCAACACGATTGAAATCAAGGATGTCTATCTCGGCGAGTCGGACGTGACGACCATCTCATGCGCTGACGTGATGACGAAGCAGGACAACGATGAGTTCGTTCTTGGCGCGTTTGACGTAGTATATGTCAATGGCAGCTACATTTACATCAAGGACGCCAGCGGTTCGGCACTGATTTACAAGTACAATTATGGTTTGAACGCAGGTGACCATGTCGCCGCAGGCTTGGCAGGCAAGCTGAGCATCTACAGCGGTCTGTATGAGATTGTTCCGACATCGGCACTGGCTGACCTTACAGTAACGGACGGTACCGCTCCGAAGATTGAATATGCAACCGCCGTTCCCGGACAAGCCAACATGAACGCTGTAGTGGTTTACAAAGACGTACATTTCGATGCTGATTGCGCTTTCACAAACAGCAGCAAGACGACCCTCAAGGGCGTTTGGGGAACTGACACGATTGCCTTCTACAACACCTTCAAGATTGCACAGACCTTTGAGGCTGCAAAGGCATACAACATTACTGCTGCCAACTCTATCTACAACAGCAACTATCAGGCTTACTTTATTGCTGCTGAGGAGTACGAAGCTCCTACGATAAAGCCTGACACGGTTGACCACGGATTGTACAATCCTGCAACAGCCACTATCACAAGCACCTATTTTGCTACCGGTGGCAACTGGGCAGCCGACAACGAGTCGAGTGCAGAGCTGGTGGAAGGGCAATTGTTCGTTACCATCGCAGCCGAGAAATCCGACCGCTGGCAGAGCCAGGTGTTCCTGAACCCGGGTTTCCTGTTCGAAGAGGGAAAAGAGTACAAGATGGAGTTTGATCTTGAGACGAACAACCAGCTCGGCGGTGTGACGCTGAAGATAGGTGACGGTGACGACCCCTTCTATGAGAGCTATCCGAACGACAACGTGTTCCTGGCTAACACCGACACGCACTATGATGCTTCTCCTATCAACGTTACAGCAGACATTGAGGAAGCCAAACGTGTTATTATCTTTGCATTCGGTTGGGTACCTGCCGGCACGGAAATCCGCATCCACAACATCCGCATTGTCGAGACTGGTACATATGTTCCCGTTGAGGAGAAGATGTACATCAAGCACCCGTGGGGTACAGGAGCTGATGCTGACTGGACATGGCAGGAGATGCAGGAAGATACCTACAGTGTATATAAGGCATATTCCTACGAAGGCAAGTGGGGTGGCGTAGGCTGCAACATTGCCGATAACGCAGAAGGAAACGACGCTGCATGGTATGCTGCTGACAAGATTCAGTACCTCTCGCCCGAGGACCTCGTGCTTGCTGTTCCGGCTGTAGGGACGGATGTCAAGTTCGTATATGTGCCGGACCTCAAGGATAGCCAGATTGTTTCGCCTGTCAAAGTCATTTATACTCCGACCGCAATTGAGCTTATCCCCACGGATGCCAAGGCTGCAAAAATGCTTATTGACGGTCAGGTTTACCTCCTACGTGGCGGCAAGTTGTACAACGCACTTGGTACTCAAGTCAAATAGCACTTGTTACATACCAAGGTATATAATGAAAAGCAGTGTGATCGCACACTGCTTTTCATTTGTTATAGCTATTTGTTATAGCTATCATCTTTTGCACATAAGAGGCGGAGACAAGTATGATGCGAAGGGGAGTGGAGTAGGAGTTATCCTAGGGTTTACTCAATCCGGAAACTCCATGAGGTAGGCTTTGATGAACGCGTCAATGTCGCCATCCATCACGGCGTTGACGTTCGAGGTCTGGTAGTTCGTACGGTGGTCTTTCACACGGCGGTCGTCGAACACGTATGAACGAATCTGCGAGCCCCATTCAATCTTCTTCTTGCCTGCTTCGACCTTTGCTTGCGCTTGACGACGTTTCTCCAGCTCCAGTTCATAGAGTTGCGAACGCAAGTGCCTGAGGGCGTTCTCGCGGTTCTTGGGCTGGTCACGGGTCTCGGTGTTCTCAATCACTATCTCGTCGGGCTGACCGGTAAGCGGGTTTGTGAACTTATAGTGCAAGCGCACACCGGACTCGACCTTGTTGACGTTCTGTCCGCCGGCGCCGGACGAGCGGAAGGTATCCCAACTCAGTCCTGCAGGGTCAACGGTTATCTCAATGCTGTCGTCAATCAGCGGAACGACGAACACCGACGCGAAGCTAGTCATACGTTTGCCTTGGGCGTTGTACGGACTGACGCGCACCAGACGGTGCACGCCGTTCTCACTCTTCAGGTAGCCGTACGCCATGTCGCCCTCGATGTTGAACGTCACGGTCTTGATACCCGCCTCGTCTCCCTCTTGCAGGTTGGCGATAGTCACTTTGTAATCGTGCTTCTCGCAGTAACGCTGGTACATGCGCATGAGCTGTTCCGCCCAGTCCTGCGCCTCTGTTCCGCCAGCACCGGCTACTATCTTCAGCACTGCCGGCATGGCGTCCTCCTCGTGGGAGAGCATGTTCTTCATCTCAAGGTCCTCGACCTCACGCATGGCATGCGCATAAGCCTCATCAACC
>JAFSXJ010000064.1 GCA_017444065.1 Paludibacteraceae bacterium
GATTGCCTGACTTAGGAGCGCGATATGTTGTCTCTTTCTTCATTTTATAAGGCGTTTTGGACTAATATAGTACAAAAACCGAGCCAAGAACAATATCTTTAACTGATGATTAACAAATTAATTTATAGAACAACCCTATAATATTCCCCTATATGTATGTAATGCACTTTTTCCTCCCATGAAGCAATTTTTATTCCGTATTTGTCACGAATTCCTTTATTTGAAACAAAACAGCCATTGCCTCTCCTTAAATAGTATGTATGAACTAGAGTAAGCGTAGAAACTGACTGTGTAAATTACATTGACTACAGCAAACACTCCTACGCAAAGAACAGGATAAAATTTTACAGGTTTTTTCGTACTTTTTCTTGCTATCGCAATAACCAATACGACCAAAGTCAGCCCTACAATCCATCCCATAGGAAGGAATATCATCTCCCTATCAATATCTACAAAATGAAAACCAATAAACTTCGAAATAAGAGCGGAAAGTATTGCGATTACTACTAAAATCGCTATCCGAAGAAGCCCCATTCGGGTGTGAAAGTAATCATTTATTTTCATTGCTATATAGATTTATAGTGTTCATTAATTCCCTTTCTTAGTGAAAATTGATTTTTTTAAGAACTGATGAACAAATTTAGTATTTGAAATATAATCGATACCCTCTGACCTGACGATTAAAGCCGTGCTTATTTGAAGTAACTACATGATATGTGCCTCCATTTATATGGATCTTTTCTATAGAAGGATAATAAAGACAATTTGATGCAAATAAGGTCCCCTCTTCATCATAGAGGCGCACAAGGTTTGTTTTAAATGTTGGACTAGAATTTACAACTGGCATTCCGACAACTCCTGTGCCTCTACAATTGGCGCATATGTCCCATATTGGTTCATTGTAATTGTAGCCAACAACAACGACCTTGTTGCCATTGCACGTGGGACATGTAACCCATTGAACTTCCATGGTCGCATTATTTGATGCTTGATTTCTCAAGAACTCGTTCATAGTAGAGTCTTGTAGCAATTCGCTGAGGTTCGAATACGGCAAACCTGCTTTCCGCCTTGATTCGAAGAATCCTAAGCATACGATAGAAATTGCCAAACAGGCCAATACTGTGATTGCAATCTTTTTTGTTTTCATAAAATATTTTTTTGACTGCCTACTCTTCTATGGATTTTCGGATACTCCTTCTTGTATGGGTGTAAAGTAATGTTATTCGTAAACTTGTTTCGTTTTTGTAATAGTTCCTCTGCCATCGCAATAACGACACGAATGAGTGTAGCCGCAATTAGGACAATCAGTCTGTTTTCCCGTATATGGATTTCTAATCAAACCAGTCCCATTACAGTTACTACATTCACCATGCAAACAATGTGGGCAATCTTCTTCGTAAGTTACATTGCGCCAACGCTTTTGGGGTGTAGGTGTTGATGTGGCAGTAGGTGTAGGATTATAGTTGTTTGCATAAGGATACGAGGGATACACTCCATTTGTTGAACTGTGGCTTGTTGAAGGTGTAGAGGTCCTGCCGGAATTTTGTTTTGAAGATTGCACTTTATTGGATGATTGCGAGGATTGAGATGATTTTAACCATAATTCGTATTCTTCTATATACTTTGGCTTTGCAATAACTCTGCATGGGACATTCATAAAATAGCCTTCGCTGTTAGGATTTAGATTCCACCTTGAATCCGACATTCGCTTGTCTTTATTGTTATCATAGTAAGTCCATTCGAGAGTTTCACCTCGCCAGTCTGTAAATTCTGTATTATCATAATAGAAAGTTCTGAGTTGGTCTCCTATAAAGCTGTAGAAGCATGACCCGATAGTTTCGTAGTAATTACCCGTTTCAACAGCAAAGCTGTCATATTTCTTCCAGTTTCTGTCAAAAATATCAATTACCAATGACGAACCATTATAGGCGGACAGCCCGACAAAACATGTTTCCCGTGAAAACTTGTTGTAGTATTCTGCAAGATATATGCAATCTGCTTCAGTTGATGCTAATTTTATTCCAAACTTGTTGTATATTCCTGTTCTCAAATTTGTAGAATTACCATGTTGGATTATAATATAGTCATTATCACTGAGAACAGATGATCTAAACGAATAATCCATTTCCCAGTTGTAAGAATATATGCCATATGGTGAAGCCATATTAAAGAAATAATTAGCAGTAAATACTATCTCAAAGACTCCTACACATAGCCAAGGAAAACGTTTGACAGGTTTTTTCTCATATCTTTTATAAATTATTCCTAATGATATACAAAAGAGAAATAGCGAGAGTGTTATCAAAATTTTCAGCATAACATCAATCGCCTTACGCGAAATAATAACGCAATAAAAAAAGGTAGTTCTGCTAATCAAAACTGAGAGCAAAGATACAATCAGTAGAACAGCGATGCGAATAAGCCCTTTACGGGTGCGGAAATAATCAGTAAATTTCATAGCATTAAGAATAAAACATTTGCTTTTGGATTATATATTACAACAAAAGCGTGAAGCTGTTTGCTCTTCACGCTCTCGTAGGCCTTCGCAATGCCCTTTGTGGTAGAAAAACAAATGATGCCTCACGCCGAATATGCAGCATCTAACTTCTACCAATGGCACCTTCAACGGAAGATGCCGGAGGAGTATAATTACTCCTGCCATTGCAAAGTTAAGGATAAATGCATATCCCCGAGGACATTCATTGTTACTGCTTCGACCACAAAGATGAAAAGTTGCGAAGTTTTCGAGAGTCGCGAACAGCGTCAATAAACGCCTTTTATGTCATATAGGATACCTGTTGCCAAAAATTGGAGATACCCTGTTTTGCCACGCCCCCGAAACGACATAACCCCGTTTCGGCGTGATGGCATTTGAAATAACTTAACGAGCCACAAGTGCAAATCAGGTTATTTCGACTGCAAAGTTACAATAAAAAAATGAAATTTGCAAATATTTTGTGAAAATAATTTCTCAATTTCGCCAAAATGTGAGGCATTTCGCCCTAAGCCGCCATCGGTAGGCGGATGAACGGACGAAATGCACGCCTGTTACAGAATGACATTCTTGCACCTTCCGTGTTTCCGTGCCAATCCGTACTCGTCTGATTTGTAGTCCTACACTGACTTTCACGGATTTACACGGATTGTAGTGACTTTCCGTGTCTCTCCGTGTGTTTCCGTGTCGTTCGTTTTGTAATACTACACGGACTTTCACGGATTTACACGGATTGTAGTGATTTTCCGTGTCTCTCCGCACCTATTTTCGGCAAAATGAAAGGGGGGGGCAGATAAAATGAAAAGTGCAGGAGGAATCTCTTTCTGCACTTTTTTCATTCCAGCCATATCGGATAGTCTATGCCATCACCAAAGACAACCGTACTCACGCAACACAGACACCACAGATAACCATACTCACGCAACACAGACACCACAGACAACCGTACTCACGCAACACAGACACCACAGATAACTGTACTCACGCAACACGGAACATCGGAAAAACCGTACTCGTGCGACACAGACACCAGAGAATAACCGTACTCGTGCAACATGGAACATCGGAATAACGGTACTCGTACGCGTCCTGGTCCGTCATGACCTCACGTGGCATGGTATGCCGGAGGACCTCTTTGGCATACCGCGGATAGTCAGCGGACGCCCGGTTCCGCTCATGTGGTGGCACGGCATCACTGGCCAGCGAGGGCAAGGACACGGGAGAGACATTGGGCAAACGTACGCTCGATGTCTTTTTCGTTTTCGGATGTTGTGCCGTTGAAATTGACCTCGCGGATCATGTCACCTATATTGATATAGATGTTCGTTGTGCGTTTGCCTCCGGTTGCGACCGCCTGCGCGGAAGCCGCCATCTCGTCTCCTCCGGAGCGACCCGACGCGCCACCGGAGACAAGTGACGCGAGGGTGTTGCTGCCTGTGCTGTCCGTTTTTCCCTCGGTAGCCGCTGCGGCTTTGTCGGCTGTGGAGAGTCCGAGGCGTTCGCGTGTAGCGGTGATCTTGTTGAGCGCTTTCTGCGCCAGTTTGCCCACTCCGGGGAGGTCCACCATCGTCTGCATGAGCTGCTGCAGCGGCATGAGCAGTGCGTCAAGGATGACCGCTCCTATGCGTTTGAATCCTGCGACTATACCGTCCACCTGAAACGCCTCGACGATGCTGTCCCAATGCTTGCGGAAGGACTGCACAAGGGCTATGACACGTCCCAATGGTCCCATGAACAGCGTTATGGCAGCACCCCACCGTTCCCAGTTCTTGATTATGACAGCTACCCATCCGACGAGCACTGCCACAGCAGCGATGATGAGCCCGACGGGGTTGGCGGTGAGTATGACGTTGAGTACCGCCTGCGCCGCCGACCATAGTGCGGTAGCAGTCTTGGCGATATTCGTTGCCACCGTAGCCCCTTTGACGGCAATCGTGACGGCAGTGATTGCCACTCCGAGCCCGATGAGCAGTGGTGACCATCTGCGCAGGAAGTTATACGTCCCGTAGAGGACCCCTTGTACCTTTCCGACCGCGCCGATGATGATCTGCTCGTGTTGTTCGACCCATGCAGCGAGTCGTTCGCCTGCGGAGAGGATGCAGTTCATCAGCGGTGCGAACGCCGCCTGTATATGCACGAAGAGCGCTCCGACGCGTTCTCGTAGGTCACCCATGCGGTTCGCCATCTGCTGCATGCGTCCTTCTGGCGATGCGGCGAGTGCTGCGTTCATGCCACCGACTGACTCTGTTATGACCTCGGAGAGTGTGGCGACCTTCTGCGCCTCGGTGCCGTACTTTAGGATGTACTCCTGTGCCTCGCTAAACTTGTAGCCGTAGCGAGAGAGCGCACCGGTCTGTCCCTCCATGACCTTGCCCATCATCGTGGCGATGTTCACAGCGGACTCCTGGGAGGCGTTGAGTCCGTACTGCTGCGCGATCATGTCGTTCATGACGGGCATGAGCTTCTGCAGTGACTCGGTTTTTTCGAGGTACGTTCCCAGCTCCTGCGCTCCTGCCAGCTGCACTTCGTCGCCGACGACACCGAGCGCCTGCTGTGCGGCCGCGAGGTCCTTGATGGATTGTATCTGTGCGTCGGAGGCGTCCATGGTGTTGCGCATGACCTGAGCGAGCTTGGTTTCGGCCTCCTGCTGCGCCTGATTGGCGGCGATGCACTGCTGCGCGGCACCTGCAACGGTTGACCAAACGCTTGAAACCGAGTGAAATATGCTGTTGAGGTTTTTCGCAACATTGCCTAACACATCCAAACTCGACGCCGTTTGTTTCGACTCCTGCGAGATGATGTTGAGTTGCTGCTGCATGTTACTCACAAGTGTCAATTTGTATTCTACGTTGTGATTAGCCATAGTTTTTTTTGAAATAATTTGTTTGTTTAAGAAAAAAGTTGTACCTTTGCCCTACCATCTGTAAAAGTCCCACGCCATGTTTGAGTTCATCGTTGCACTTATACTATTCACCATCGCAGCACTATTCATATATATATTGTTGTATGCCGCCTTTCGTGGTTTTCGTCGCTGGAGCAGGATGACTCCTGAGGAGCGTAAGCGTGAACGTGAGCAGAAGTGGGAAGATGCCCGTAGGGAGTATGAAGCCAAGCAAGCGTCTCGCCATCGCAGGTGTAGCAATATTCCCAAGGATACGGGTGGTGATGAGTATCTTTTTGACGATTAATATTCTCGTTTACGTGTTATGGCAGAGACGATTTTCATCATAGTGGTAGCCTTATTAGCCATTAGCTTCGGCAATCTATTGTTTTTCCTTACGTTGCGTTATCTTCGCCGTTGGTTCAATGGTCATTCAGACAGTCGTTATCATGATTCTGCAGAACGCGAGAACCGCTATGATCGTGAGGAGCGTGAGGCTCGTGAGCGTTACAAGTAAAGTCATTTAACCTATAAGAGGCGTGCTTTGTGGCACGCCTCTTGTCATGTTCCGGTTCTGCCGGTGTGTCGGCTGGCCGCCTTTTCCGCCTGCAGTGCCTCCTGCGTGCGGATGTACTCCAGTTCTTTGACCCTCATCGCCCACTCGATGTCGGTCAGGCTGTCGGGGTCGGGGATGTGCATGTAGTACCTGAGTTGGGCATTGTTGATACGCAGCGTTTCCCCGTCCGTCAGTTCGGCAGCCTTTAGAGCTTTTCCAGTTCCGCCGTCTTAATCTCGATGACGCCTTCGAGCTTCGCCGATGCGGCGAGGAAGAGGTAGTCATCGGTGAGTATCTCCTGGTCGCCTGCCACAAAGCATGCGTTGAGGATGGACTCGTTGAACTTGATCGGGTCGTTCTTGCCTGCCACGCTTGCATAGCTCAGTTCCTTACGGTTGGGCTTACGCAGTATGCAGGACTTGCCGTCCACGGTGATCTTGAATATGTCGCCATACTTCTTCTTGAGCTCGGCGATGGCTTCTTTGGTCAGATTGTCCATGTTTGAATGTTGTTTGAATGTTGATTGAAAGGTGATTGAAGGGCGTTTGACCGCCCCTCAACCGTTAGGCGTGATTGACGATGTCCACACAGATGAACGGCAGTTTGATTTCCATGTTGCCGTTTCCCTGTTGCATGTTTTTCTCCGCCTCGGTGAACTGAATGCCGTATAGCATGTCAGTGATCATCGGGTCGCCCATTGCGGGATTGCCGTAGCAGACAACCGCGTTGAGGTTCAGTTCGAGCAGTGATGCTCTGCCGTGCGTGGTTCGCGCCAGTTCGTGCAGCGACTCCACCTCGCTTTGCAGCATGGTCAGTTCGCCGGAGTAGCTGATGTTCCCCTTCTGCACGGACAGCGGTTTGTTGCCTTTGCCGTACAGCAGGTTCTTCTCCTGGCTCTCCTTGTAACTGATGCCGCGTGCTCCTGTCACCACTCTGCCTGCGAGTGTGAGGGTGATGTCACCCCACTCGTATTCTCTTCCGTTGATTAGCATATTCTTTCGGTATTTAAGCGTTAGTGATTACTCCTTGAGGAACCCGAGTTTGACGTCGATGTACTTGGCATAGCCATAGGGCTTGATGCTGATTGTGACGTTGAGCTTGGACGTCCCCACGAAGTCGTTCGTGGTGTCCACGCTCGCCTTCACGCCTTTGTCTGACGAGTTTTCTTCATCTACGGAGAGGTTACCCTCAGCTGTCATCTGGTTGTAGATGGCAGTGATCAGCGTCTGCTCGACGGCCTTTGCCGCGGCAGCGGTGATCGTGCCGTCGTTGTTGACGGGCAGGTTGTCGTTCACGTAGTTGAGCAGCGTGTCGTAGGCTATGCGGTAGGCTTTGTCCGCCACTCGCCGGCGTGCCAGCGAGCGGTAGTCGTCCGTTGCCTCGACGCACATGTCGTCGTTGGCGATGAAGAACCCGTCACGTCCCGCGAACTGGCGTAGCGTGATGATGCCCGCCTCCAGTTTGGCATGCAGCCCGCTCTCGACGATGTCGTTCGGCTCATCACTCAGCACCAGTGCTCCGTCACGCACGCGGCCGATGTGTCGTTCGACCGGCACGGCGGCTATACGCCCGAGCAGCGCGAGCAGACTGATGTCCGTCACCGCCGCTCCGTCGGCCTGAGGCTGGGTAGCAGCCGACGTATCCGCCTGGCAGATGATCACCACCGGGGCATGCATCGCCAGCGAATAGTTGCGTATCTCCGTGAGTTGTGCGGCGGTCAGGGTGGTGTCGATGCCGATGATGCGCACGCGCCCATGGGTGTCCGCTATCACCGCCTTCGCCTTAGCCACATAGTCCTCGTCTTCACCGTTGCACAGGCGGTTGTGGAGCTCCGCACCCGTACCGGCGTTGTTGAAGAACTCAGTCAGCACACCCTGTGCATCCGGCTGATAGTACACACCGTCAGGCAGGTTTTCGCTGATATACGCGCAGACGCCGTCTTCAGAAGGGATCACCGTTCCCAGCAACCCGTTCTGAAATGCTATGTTTACTCCTGGTAATTGTACCATAGTTGCAGTGTTTTAGGAGTTAGACGGCTTTGTCCACGATGGCACCGTAGCCGAGTGCGCGGAGCGGTTGTCCCACGAAGCGCACCTGTGCGCCGAAGATCCATCCTCGGTAGTCAGCCCAGCGCTCTTCGGGTTCGCCCTTGATGTCACCTAATGCTCGCATGGTCTCGCCTGCGCAGAACGCTACGGACGACTGCAGACCGGTTGTGGCGGTGGCGGCAGACTTCGTCAGTACGCTCGACACGATGCTGTAGAATGGCGTCTGGTTGCACACGTAGATGTCGAACCCGGCGATCTTGCCGGTCTCCATCATCGCGCGGTAGCGGTTGGCGTCCTCCAGCATGAGGTCGGCCTCATGGTCGGCCGAGAGCAGCAGCACGCGGTCCTCCATGGGCAGGTTAGCCTTGTTGAACGCCGTGCGCAGTGCCAGCACATCGGCGAAGGTCAGACGCTTGTTGCCGTCACCGCGTGCGGCACCGCTGGTCTGGATCAGCGGGGTGGCCGCTGCATGGGTCGCCGGAGCGAGGTTGTAGGCTGCCGACTTGCCGATGGCGGCCTTCAGCGCATTGACGTGCTGCTGAACGGCACTCTCCACCTTGTCGTACGAGGTCTCAAGCTCCTCGACATTGGTGATGTGCGTCGGCACGGTGTCGAACGTCGCCAAGGGGATGGCGATGCCCGTGTCGGTACGCTGTACAGGGGTCAGCGGCCACGTCGAGTTGTCCTTCACTACGTTCGGGTCGGCTCCGATCTCCGACAGGTTGATGGTGTTCGCCTTCACAAAGGCGTCGAAGTTTCCGAGGCGTGAGAGCCATTCGGTCTTCGGGTACAGTTTGGTCTTCAGGATGTCCGTGAAGATCAGATGAAATGGACTTGGCATAATTGTTTGAATTTAGAGTTAATAATCCTTGTTTGCTTGTCAGTCACCGATGAGTGCCTGGTACTCTTCGGGTTGCTCCGCCTTCATCCGGGCGAGGCCTTCGGGGTCCTCTTTCGCCCAGCGCAGGAACGACCATCCGGTGCGTTCGTTGTTGGCGGGTTGTGCTCCGTTGTGGAGCTGTGCTTGAAGCGAGATGGTCTTGGGCTGCTGCTCGGCTTCAAGCTGCTCGCGTAGCTGCAGCACCTGTGCCTGCTTGGCTTCAAACTGCTCGCGTAGCTGCTGCAGGGTATTAACCTGCGCTTCAAGTTGCTGCATGCGCTCGTTGGCCGCCTGCAGCTGTTGGCTCAGTTCTTCTGTTGTCATGTTGTTGGTGTTTTGGTTAAACGATAGTACAAACGCGCTGGCAGCATCCTGCTCCAGGCGTCGGTAGTTGTTGTCGAAGAGCACGACACCCGCCTTGCCGTCGGCAGGGACGGACACCACCGATGCCTCCATCAGCTCGGTGCGGGAGGCTATGACCACGCTTTCGCGTTCAATCATCTCCAGTACACGGATGCCTACCGAGCAGCCACGGATGAAGTTCTGTTCCACTTTGCGCTGTATCTCTGCAGCAAACGGCTCGTCGCTGTCGAACACTGCATCAGCCAGCAGCTGCTTGCCGTCGGCCGACAGACGGATGTTCTCCCAACGGCCGATGACCAGCTCAGGGTCATGACCGTACAGCATCACAGGGTTTGCCCGGAAACGCTCCAGATCCATTCCTGCCAGATCGATGCGGAAACCGTAGGTGTTCACGCTCTCGCTATTGGATAGTACAAATGTCATAATCGTTCAATTTTTGTGCAAAGTTACTATAATTTTTTCTCTTCTGCAAAAAGGTATGCACAATGTGCACAACTATTCTGCATTTACACGTGTATCAGTGGTCCGTAGCCGTTGCTGCCGAACTGTCCCGGATTGGGGAACTTGATGACGCCGCTCGGTGTGGACACCTCGCTGATATACACATATCCCCATTCAGTTCCGGCACTGGTACCGATTGCTACGGATTCACCGCCATTCGCCCACTCGATGGTGCTGCCGTCCGTCAGCAGGTCGTCGAAGGAGGCAATGTAGGCTGCAGCATCCTCGTGCCGCACCAGCAGCTTGCCGACAGGCAGGAAACCCGCAGGGAAAACCGATGCCGGATAGTAATACCCGAATACATACCTGTCCTGACTGCCTATATCCGGACATACCCAGTCAATCATCCCTCCGACGGGTGTGCCTGCCAAGCTGCCTATCTCCGCCAACAGTTCGGTGCGAACGGTGGTTATCCGGTTATACAACCCCAGGAGCGTGTGGCTGTCCTGGATGATTGTGAAGGAAGATATATCAACTGCTCCTGAAGTGTAGGCGCCATAAGTGGCGTAACGGACGGTACGGATGTCGGTGTACGTTCTGGCGGCGGTCACCGTCTCTACCGAACTGGTGACCTGGATATACCGATAGCTGCTGTTGAGCGCACGCCCGTGCAGAGGCATCACCTCATAGTCGAAGATGCACAATCCGTCCTCGTAGTTGCCTGCCTGGGTAGGCATACGGATGATGGCATACCGGATCCCTGCCACCCTTGCCAGACTGTTCAGGGCAAGGTGGATGTCCTCCTGTAGTAGTTCGAACGTCCGGGTACTCACCGGATACGAACCGTTCTCATTGCTGAATTTTTGAGTATTCATACGTATATATGTTTATTGAATTGTTGCGTGTCGTCAGGGAAGAATGCCAGGGATGCGAGGGTCTTCTATGAGGTCGCCGCCCTGCGGAGTCGGGAAGAACACCTCCGGTACAGCGGTACGCGATGCCAGCCTGTACCGGTTGACCACTGCCATGATGGCATCCTGTTGAGGAACCAGGTAGAATGGTATGAGCACCTTGAAGGCATTGACCGGCACCTCGATCACCTGCTCGTCATAGACGGTCTCGGCTTGCACGTCGTACACGTCCTGGTCCACCATGACCTCGTAGTTGAGCTCGATGTATCGGTTGGCGTACTCGTCATAGACCATCAGCCAGTCACCCTCCGGAGCAATATCCTCGATGCTGATGACATTCTCGGGATTAGTCGTGGTGTTCGGGAACATCCGGTTGAGCAGAGCCGTCAGGCTGCCCGTCTGACCGGTGTGCTCCAGCTGCTCCTTCCAGCCGTCGTACAGGCCGGGAACATGCACCTCTACTCGGGGTCTCGGCATGTCGGTGTCACCCCACAGCAGCCGGTAGATGTAGTCATGCATCATATCGGCAAACAGTTCCAGCAGTGCGGCGAGCCTGCCGTTTCTTCCGAACAGCGGCGGCAGGCTGCCGGTGGCTTCGCCCGAAAGGTCAAGGGTGGTTATCTGATAGCGTTCCATAGGACTAATACGGATAGGCGGTGTATGTTATCTGTGTGTGCGCGTCATCCAGCTCGTAGTATCCCGGATAGGGCTGGGCGTATGCAGCGGTCATCTGCCGGTAGGTCTGCCCGTCGCCGGAGACGTGCACTGCTGTGAGGTCGGTCACCTTCACGCCCTGCGCCTGCTGCACGGCATCTACCAAGGCGTCCTTGCTGAACACGCCGTTGAACGGCAGGTTGCTGATGTAGTTCTTCACCGCCTGCTCGACGGGCTTGACCGACGTGTCCGACAGCAGCTTGCCGCTGCTGTTCAGCACCAGCGGGTCGTAGTGTACTGTCAGTATGATACCTAACTGCTCTGCCGGCTCGTTCACCAGCACCACACGCACACCGGCGTCCTTGACCTGCCCCACGTACGCGTACAGCGCTATCAGTGCGTTCGCTGACAACGGCTGTCTGGCACCGCCGCTCTCGCCCGCCACCTTGATGTACAGCGTCGCACCGCCCTCCGTGCCGCTCGCATACTTCACCACCTTCGATGCCGCCACGTCCTCCTCATCCTCGTCGCTGTTGTCGTACGTCCCGTACTCCGGGTCAAACGTCCCGATGCCCCACTGGAAGTCCAGGATCTTCTGCACATACCACCGCAGGCTGTGGGGCTTCATCCCGGCGATGTACTCCTCCACGCGCTGCTCGTGCGCATCCATGTACTCCTCCAGCGAGTGGCAGAGCTTCGCCATGACGTACAGCAGCAGGTTCTCCACACTCACCGACGAGAAGTAGCTGCCGAACGTCCTGCCCGACGGAATGCCGTACAAGCTCCGGAAACGCGTCATGAACTCTGTCTCCAGCACCTGCTTGATTTCTTCTGTTGTTCTTGCCATAATTCAATGTATAAATGTTAATTGATAATTGATATTTCGCCGACTTCCATAGAGCAGCATTGAAATGTCAATTGTCATTTATCAATTGTCAATTATTAAATGTCATTTGTCATTTGTCATTTATCAGTGTGTCACAGACGTATCTTCGTAGTCAGCTTTATTGAACTGTTCCGCCTGCTGTGCGGTCTGCGACGGTCCCTGCGAACTGCCGGTCGCTGTGCCGGTCTGTGCTACCGCCGTGCCGGTGGTGCTCACGCTCAGGTTGCAGGTGTGCGTGTGGCCGTTGAACGTCTGCGTCAGGTCGTTCACCTTCAGCACCAGGTCGTTGAGCTTGTCCGTCAGATCCTCTATCCGGATGAGTCCCTTCAGGTCGCCGCCGTTCAGGGTGATGCTGTCCACCTCCGAGTACTGCAGTACCGCCATATCCGTCAGCTGACCGCCCGAGAAATCCGCCACCAGCACATGACTGCCCACTGTGGGCTTGACCAGGATGCCCGGCTTCTTGTCGTTCACCACCGCGCGCAAACGCACGTCCTGAAGCTCCAGACCCGAACCCAGACGGACCGTGCACGTCGTGTCATCCTCAACC
>JAFSXJ010000065.1 GCA_017444065.1 Paludibacteraceae bacterium
GATGCGGTGGAATTTGCTGAAGACATTTGACAAAATCTATACCATAGACTTGCATGGCAACAGCAAGAAGAAAGAGGTATGCCCTGATGGTGGCAAAGATGAGAATGTTTTCGACATTATGCAGGGCGTAAGTATCAACCTCTTTGTTAAAACCGGCAAGAAGGCAAAAGACGAACTCGGTAAAGTATACCACAAAGATTTGTATGGTCTGCGGGAGAATAAATATGACTTCCTTGATAATATTCATTGGAGCGATGTCGACTATAACGAAGTGACACCACAAGCTCCGATGTTCTTCTTCGTTCCGAAAGAACTTGAGCATGAAGACCAATATAGCAAATTCTTCAAAATAGATGATCTTTTCAAATTATGTCTTTTGGGACCCAATTCTCATAGAGATAATTTTGCAATTGCATATACTGAGATAGAAGCACAAAAGCATATCGCAGATTTTTCTAATCAAGCTATATCTGACGAAGTTATCCGAGAAAAATATGATATAAAGGATAACCGTGATTGGCATTTATCAGATGCACGAAAGAGCATGAAAGGGACAGAAAAACCAATAAGGTGTCTATATAGACCTTTCGATTATAGATACATGCTCTATGGTGATTACGCGTTTGACTATTCTCGTCCTCTCTTAAATGACAACCTATTAAAAGAAAACGTAGCTCTTGTAGCAACAAAGCAAAATAGAGAAAGTTGCTCGGTATTCATAGCGTCCACGCCATTAGGTCAGCATAAAATTGCAGCTCCGTATGATGGCAGTTATGCTATGCCGTTGTATATCTACTCCGAAAACATGGGAGTTGAGGAACGCCTTACAAACTTTGATGCCAAGATACTCTCCCAAATTGAGCAGTCACTTGGTGAGCAGATTGTACCACAAGAACTATTCGACTACATCTATGCTATCTTGCATTCGCCCAATTATCGCGAACGCTACAAGGAATTCCTTAAAATAGATTTCCCACGCATTCCGTATCCGACCGATGGAAATGCATATCACAGATTAGCAACATTAGGCGCAGAATTACGCAAGTTGCATCTGATGGAAGGCATTCCCACCAACACAGGTATCGTATTCCCCAAAGTTGGTTCGATGCAAGTAGATTGCTTCCGATGGGAGGAAAATCGCGTCTATATCAATAGCGAACAATACTTTGAGAATGTGCCTGAATCCGCTTGGAACTTCTATATTGGCGGCTACCAACCTGCGCAGAAATGGCTCAAAGACCGCAAGGGCATGACGCTTGATTTCAAGGATGTTAAGCACTACCAAGGCATCATCTACGTCCTCCAACAAACCGCGCGTATCATGCAAGAGATTGACAATAAATAACAAAATTAGTATATTTATAAGGAAATGGCAGATTGGAACATGCGAAAGACCTCAATTGCTCTTGTCACAGGAAATGGTTTTGATAGAGATTTAGGATTACCATCTTCTTTCTCGGATTTTGCTAAAAGTGATGAGTGGAGGAATCTGTTAATTAAGTTTGGTGTCACTCGATTCAACAGATGGAGAAAAGGCTTATCTCTTTTATCGCACTTAAACAATTCCATAAAACCTAATTGGTTTGACATTGAAGAAGAAATTCATCAATTTGTTAGAAAGCAAGTTCATCCTACGAAATCCCGAAAACTGTAACGATAATAACATGGGATGGAAACTCAGAACGTAGTATAAAAGACAACATCAGGAATCAGGGTATTTCTGTAACAGATTTGTACAACAATTTATTTTCATTCACATTTATACACTCTAGCAAGATATACAATGGAGATAGAGAAGAGATAGAGAAATGGAAAGATTTTCTTTTTAGAATAACAGAAGAAGCCAAAGCTGAATATAACAGAAAACAAACGGCTTCCTCTATTTTGTAAAATAATATCTAATAATAATTATCTACCATGCCCAACCATCAACTAACGCCTCACGCTGACCTTTATACAAAAGCGTTTGAAGATTGTGTTAAAGAACCAATAGAGTATTTGCAATTCCTCACGTGGATAAAAGAACTCATCCGCGTTACCGATTCTCAGAATAGATCATTTGACTTATTGTATATAGACTTATTTTATATTCGCATTTTCGGGTTGTTTGACATTGTTAACAAAGAAAACTCAGTCAGCGTTTGCAATGATTCTTATACGCGGCATGTGAAGAAATGCGTTGCAGAGATGTACACTGTCTTGACGGATGATGAATATATTAACCTTATGTATTATCGGCATTGTGCTGCACACCCATTACAAAACTATTACGACTTATTTGATGCGAAAGGTCACAAAAAGGAAGAAAAGAGCACTATTAAAATTCGAGGCAAAGAGAAGATACTTTCTGTAGAAGATATTGATAAAACTCTTCATAGCCTGTTTTGCCACAATTACAATAATGGGACATCTTTCGACCGTGTAATTCTTCTCAAGTTAACACCTTTCATTGAGAAACTACGCAAGGGCTGGGATGAACGGATGGATGCACAAATAGCAAGCTTGGGTATGAGTAAAGATAGTGAACTATACAAAACCATAAAGGCCTTCTAACTTCATCGCGGTTTCATTCATTTTTGCAGTATACTATATCAGCATCGTTTATATTGAAAAATTTGCATGACACTCTTCGGCTATTTGCGCTCTATAAAATTTACCCTGACCTTTTTGACCGTTTGACCGTTTCTGCCCCAAAACGGTCAATACGGTCAAAAAGGTCATATAAAAAAAATGACGTGGCAAAGTGGCAGAGTTCTATACCACGTAATCCGTACATTTTCAACCACATTGCCAACTTTTCCACTTTGCCACCATAATAAATATGTGTCTATCTTTTTCAGGCTAAGACAGTGTTCATCCTGGCATCATCCGTTGTCGGGGCGTTATAGGACCATTGTCGGGGCATTGTCGGTCCGTTCCCGAGTCATTCTCGAGCCATTGTCGGGAGTGCTCAAGGGTTTACTCAATCTGAGAATGAAAAATTTTAGGAAAATTCGGATAATTATTCAATCAGACAAACTATGGCGCGATTTTTGTAGAATCAATTTAAGGTATGTCACAACAATCCGATAATCATAAGCAGTCGTTCATCGACATTCGCGGAGCACGCGAGCACAATCTGAAGAATATCAACGCACGTATCCCTCGGTACGCGCTGACCGTTGTCACCGGGCTGAGCGGTTCGGGCAAGTCGTCATTAGCGTTCGACACCATCTACGCCGAGGGACAACGCCGATACATGGAGACGTTCTCCGCCTACGCGCGCTCGTATATCGGCAATATGCAGCGCCCGGATGTTGATAAGATCACCGGCCTGTCGCCCGTAATCAGTATCGACCAACGCACCACGGTACGCAATCCGCGTTCCACGGTCGGAACAATAACCGAAGTGTATGATTTCCTGCGTCTTCTGTACGCCCGTGCCGCTGACGCCTACTCCTACGTCACCGGCGAAAAGATGGTGCACTATACCGACGAGCAGATTGTCTCGCTCATCTTCGAGCACTACGCCGGCAAGAAACTGCTGCTGCTGGCACCCGTCGTGCAGAACCGCAAAGGACACTACAAGGAACTCTTTGAGCAGATACGCCACAAAGGCTTCATCCAGGCACGCGTCGATGGCGAACTGGTGGAGATAACGCAGGGCATGAAGCTCGACCGCTACAAGAACCACACCATCGAGATCGTCATTGACAAGCTCAAACTCTCCGTCGAGCAGACCGATGACACGCAGAAACGTCTCTTCCAGTCGCTTGACAAAGCCATGCAGCAGGGCAACGGCATGATCATGGTGTGCGAGGCGGACGGCGCAAATGCACGTTTCCTGTCGCGCAACCTCATGTGTCCCAGCACCGGCATGTCGTACCGCGAACCTGCGCCGCACACGTTCTCGTTCAACTCCCCGCAAGGCTGGTGTCCCCGATGCAAAGGCCTCGGACGAATCAAAGCATCCGAACTCGCAAACACCGTTGCCGCCGATGACGAACTTAACGATATTGTGCACGACGACAGCGACTGGTACAAACGCATGTTAGCTTACATCGACCAGGCGAAGGAAGAGGACGACGACAATCCCAAGCAGGAGCAGGACGTCGTTTGCCCCGAATGTGGCGGCAAACGCCTGAGCAAGGAATCCCTGTCGTACCGCATCGGCGACTACAACATCGCCGCTTTGGCGGATATGGATATCAATCAGTTGCTCGAATTTATCGTTTCCCTGCAAGGCGAGAACTCCCCTATCCGACTCACCGCACGCCAGCAAGCTGTGGCGCAGCCTATCCTCCGCGAGATTGAGACGCGCCTCAGGTTCATGCAGCAGGTCGGACTGACCTATCTGTCGCTCTCCAGACCCTCGGACTCGTTGTCCGGCGGCGAGAGCCAGCGCATACGTCTTGCCACGCAGATCGGATCAAGATTGGTGAATGTGTTGTATATTTTGGATGAACCGTCCATCGGATTGCATCAGCGCGACAACCAACGCCTTATCGATTCGCTCAAGCAACTGCGGGACATGGGTAATACTGTCATCGTCGTCGAGCACGACGAGCAGATGATGCGCGAAGCAGATTATATCCTTGACCTTGGTCCCCGTGCCGGTCGTCTCGGCGGTGAACTCATTTTCTCCGGCACACCGGCTGAACTCCTCAAGGCCGACACCCTCACTGCCCAATATCTCCGTGGCGAAAAAACCGTCTCCTCTGCCAGCGAAAGCAGTCTGGCGTCTATCAGTGCTAACGGTCTGTCAGCCGAAGGCGGTCTAACCTCCAACAGCGCCAACGGTCTCCACTGGCTCACTCTCAGCGGCTGCACCGGCAACAACCTCAAGGATGTCACGCTCCGCATTCCCTTGGGCAAGATGGTCTGCATAACAGGCGTCAGCGGATCGGGTAAATCCACCCTCATCAACCACACGCTCTACCCTATCCTTTCCCAGCATTTCTACCGCAGTCTGACTGCGCCTCTGCCATACGGCAGTATCGAAGGTTTGGAGTACATCGACAAGGTGATCAATGTTGACCAGAGCCCTATTGGTCGCACTCCGCGTTCCAATCCTGCCACCTACACGAACGTTTTCACCGACATACGCGAACTGTTTGCCTCGCTGCCCGAGTCGAAGATTCGCGGCTGGAAGCAGAACCGTTTCTCGTTCAACGCCAAGGGAGGACGTTGCGAAGAGTGTGCCGGCAACGGCTACAAAACGCTTCGGATGCATTTCATGCCCGACATCTACACGCCCTGCGACGTGTGCGGCGGAGCACGGTACAACCGGCAAACACTCGAAGTCCGTTTCAAGGGCAAAACGATTAGCGATATTCTCGATATGACCGTCAATCAGGCAGTGGAGTTCTTTGAGGCGCAACCGTACATCCTGCGCAAGATCAAATCCCTGCAGGACGTCGGCTTGGGTTACATCAAACTCGGGCAGTCCTCTACGACTCTTTCCGGCGGCGAGAGCCAGCGCGTCAAACTTGCTACAGAACTGGCGCGCCCGTCAACGGGCAAGACGGTCTATATCCTCGACGAACCTACCACCGGCCTGCACTTTGACGATGTACGCGTGCTGATGGGTGTGCTCCGCAAACTCGTTGACAAAGGCAATACGGTCATCATCATCGAGCACAACCTCGATGTCATCCGCACCTGCGACTATCTCATCGACCTCGGTCCCGAGGGCGGTAATGCCGGTGGCCGCATCATCGCCGAAGGCACCGTTGCCCAACTCCGCGAACAGAAAGCCACCTCGATCACAGCACAGTACCTGTAAATGTCTAAATGGCTAAATGAACAAATAAATCGTAAATGGTAAATATAGCGATCATCGGAGCCTCAGGCGCAGTTGGCCAGGAACTGCTCAAAATCCTTCAGGAACGCAACTTCCCTTGCGACAGCCTCCGCCTCTTCGGCTCCAGCCGTAGCGCAGGCACATCGTACACCTTTAACGGTCAGTCCTATAAGGTCGAAGAGCTCACACCTGAAGTGTCGTTTGAGTGTATTGACATCGCATTTGCCTCTGCCGGAGCATCCACCTCGCGACGTTTCGCTGAGCAGATAACGAAGTACGGCACGATTCTTATCGACAACTCTTCCGCCTTCCGCATGGACGACGATGTACCGCTCGTTGTGCCCGAGATCAATCCCGAGGATGCACTATCCGCCCTCAGCACCGGCAGCCGCCATATCATCGCCAACCCGAACTGCACGACGATCATCCTTGCCGTTGTACTGCAAGCCATCGAGCGTCTGGCTCATATACGCCGCGTGCATGTGGCGACCTATCAGTCAGCCTCCGGCGCAGGCGCACAAGCTATGCTTGAACTGGAAGAGCAATACAGACAACTGGTGAATGGCGAGCAACCTACGGTCAACAAGTTCGCCTACCAGCTGGCATACAATCTTATACCGCATATCGACGTCTTTGCCGATGGCGACTACACCAAGGAGGAATTGAAGATGTTCAACGAGACGCGCAAGATCATGCACTCGGATATCCGCGTCAGTGCCACCTGCGTGCGTGTGCCTACTCTGCGCGCGCACTCCGAAGCCGTCTGGGCGGAACTTGAAAAGCCCGTTCACCTCACCGCCATCCGCGAAGCCATCGCCCATGCCCCGGGCTGCGAACTGGTGGACGACTTGTCGCGTTGCGGCAATAAGCCCCGGCCTTTAGATGGCGATGCTGCTGACTGCTGCCATACAGGAGAGAAACTTCCCTACCCGATGCCCTTGTATTTCAGCGGCAAGGACAACGTAGCCGTCGGCCGCATCCGCAAGGACCTCGCTGATGACAATGCTCTGACGTTCTTCTGCGTCGGCGACCAGATACGCAAAGGTGCCGCACTCAATGCTATTCAGATAGCGGAGTATTTGTTGGACCGTATGCACAAATAAAGACAAAGGTCTTTGACTAATCATGAATAATCAAATCGAAATCATGGCGCCGGTAGGCTCTTACGAGAGTCTGGCTGCCGCAATCAAGGCAGGTGCCAACAGTGTGTATTTCGGCATCGAGCACCTGAACATGCGCGCACGGTCGGCGGCGAACTTTACAACAGATGACCTGCACAAGATTGTGGAGATTTGCCGTGAGGCTGGCGTAAAGACCTATCTGACGGTCAATACGGTCATCTACCCCGAAGATATTCCGATGATGCAGACCATTGTTCAGCATGCCAAGCAGGCCGGCGTAGATGCCATCATCGCCTCGGATATAGCCGTGATGCAGTATGCCGTACAACAGGATGTGGAGGTGCATCTGTCCACACAACTGAACATAGCCAACACCGAGGCACTGAAGTTCTATGCACAGTTTGCCGATGTGGTCGTTCTTGCGCGCGAGTTGAACCTGAATCAGGTAGCCGCTATTCACAAGGATATTATCGAACAGGATATACGCGGCCGTCATGGGCAGCAGATACGTATTGAGATGTTCTGCCACGGTGCGCTGTGCATGGCGGTCAGCGGCAAGTGCTACCTCTCGCTGCACAACCTGAACAGTTCTGCCAACCGTGGCGCGTGTGCGCAGATCTGCCGTCGCGCCTACACGGTGCACGACAAAGCATCGGACATCGAACTGGAGGTTGACAACCAGTATATCATGTCGCCCAAGGACCTGAAGACGATTCATTTCCTCGGTGCAATGCTGGATGCCGGAGTCCGTGTGCTGAAGATTGAAGGCCGTGCGCGCGGACCGGAGTACGTGCACACCGTGGTCAGCTGCTACCGCGAGGCGGTCGATGCCTGGCAGAACGGAGAGTATGAAAGTCCCAAGGTTATCGAGCCGAAGATTGCCGCCTGGGATGAGAGGCTGGCGACCGTATTCAACCGCGGGTTCTGGGACGGCTATTATCTTGGTCAGCGGCTTGGCGAGTGGACGAACGACTACGGCAGCAAGGCGACCAAGAAGAAGGTCTATGCCGGCAAGTGCACGAACTACTTCAAGAACATCAGCGTAGCGGAGTTTCTGCTGGAAGCCGTACCTGAACTCAAGGAAGGTGACGAGCTGCTCGTTACAGGTCACACGACAGGCGTTTATCAGTTCGTGGCAAAAGATTTGCACACCAACAAAGCCGTCACCACTGTCAAGCAAGGCGAACTGTTTGCCGTGCATACCGCGGAAACCGTCCACCGCGGCGACAAACTCTTCCTGCTGCAATCGGCAGGAGTCTGACAGCATCCCGCACAATGTACATACAAAAATAAACGTGCCGCTTCATTCATCAGAAGCGGCACGTTTGTTTAGTAGTATTGTCTGCCTGAATTTGTTTGGTGTTATTGTCTGCGGTATTACCACGCTTCGCAGTTACACTTGGCGGGTGAGAGGTAGGTAATTGTTACGCCGACCTTCACGCCAAAGGCAAACGGATGAAGCGCTTCAACGAACTTTGAGTTAATCATGCCGGAGTATGTCCATTGCTTGGTGGCGTTATCGTACGACACCAGTTCGGGACGACGCCCTGCATCGTTCACTGTCGGGCGAACGGCATTGAAGCAAGTATAACTGAAATACAATCCGCCATAGATACCCCAGCGGCGCGTGAACTGATAGTGAGCACCTATATCGGCAATGATGAACATGCTTACGGGGAAGGTGTTCTCAATCTTGCCTTGGTAGCCGCCCATAAAGTATTGACTAAATCCGTGTGCCGGCAGGTCAGGATCGAAATGCAAGTTATAATCCGGGTAGTAGGCAGTAGTAGTGAGTTGGCCGTCACCACGATAATGCGAACCAACAATCATATTCATACCGAGTCCCAATGTACCACGCAATTGCAGCGGATCAGTCAGGTTGATGCGGCCTGTAACACCTACAGGGATAGTGAGCATGTACAATTGCTCGCGCTCCTTGAAATTGGTGTAGTCGCTATACAGCCAGTAGTTCATTTGGTTGTTCGGGTGATTGTCGTACAGGTAAACGCTATCACTAAACGCACCGTGCATGTTGCCCGAATACAATTCAAAGCCGAGACCTCCGGTTATACCCACGTACTTATGGATGTAATAGGTGTACAATGCTTGCAGTTGCATGCCTGCGCCCAAGCCATCTTTCAGGCCAAGAGTGGTACGCCCTTCGTCCGTAAGTTTTGGCATCAAGGTCTGCATACCACCGCCGAGGGAGGCAGTAACGACGTGCGTTGGCACATAATCGGAGTTGACCACGTACGTAGTGTGCAAGGTATCACGGTTACCGGCCACGACGTACGAACCGCTTACAAAGAGTAAGCTAACCAATAGTATGAATAATCTCTTTGGCATTGTTACACAATAACGCTTGCAAAGATACAAAAAATATTTGAAATATGCAAGAGTAAAGTGATTTTTTTTGTTTATACTGCTCTTTTTGCAATATTTTTGTAGCAGTCAGTGTGCTAATTGGCAGCCAATTCGCGCCATCTGCGCAATCCGTACAGGCAATTGATGCACCAGAATCCGTATTGCGCCACCATGCTTCCGTTGCCGGCAATGATCCACATGACTACAAACAGCACATCGACGAACAGCCACAACCACCATTGCTGCCTGATAGCCATGACAAGCATCACCTGCGCAACAACGGATACGACGGTTGTTACCGCATCCAAATACGGCTGCGAATCATCGGTGTATTGCCGGAGTATCCATCCCGTCACCAGCGCAACAACAGCGACAGCCACGCAAAGTAGCACGAATCGCCCTGCCGGCAGGGAACGCGGGGTGATAATCGGCGTATCACCCGTTTGTTGTTTGCGCCAGGCGTAGATGCCATAGATCTGCGAGAGGAAATAGAAGGCGTTCATCGCGAGTCCTGCATAGAAACGCTCCATGTAGCAGAGCCCGCTGTAGGTCAGTATCTGCCCGAAGCCGAAGGCAAACGTCCAGATGTTCCCCTGCGAGCAGAGGATGACCGATGTGATGCCTAACAGTCCGCTGATGAGCGACAGCGGATGCGTGGGAGCAAGCCAATACACCAGCACTTGCACCAACAGTCCGGTGACAAGAAAGATGATGTCGAAGCGTTTGGTCATAGCACTTCTATCTTGTAGCCTTCGGCTTGCAGCCATTCAATCACCTGCGGGAGGACTTCAATCGTGCGTGCGCCTGACTTGACGGAGTCATGGAAGTTGATGATGCTGCCGCTGCGCGTGTAGCGCTTGACGACCCGCAGCATCTTTTCCGGCGTGTAGCGCGGATTGTAGTCGTGCGTCAGTACGTCCCACAGGATGATTTCGTACCCGCGGTTGAGGGTAGCACGTTTCTGGCTGTACTTCATCCTGCCGTACGGCGGACGGAACAGCGGTTTACCACCCTGCCCTTCCCTCATAAGGGTGGGAGAAGTATGTTCGTCTATTATCTGCCGACATTCATCTACATCGCGCATATAATCATCCAGGTTGAACTTTGTCCCTTTGATGTGATGCATGGTATGATTGCCTACCCTATGTCCCTCGCTGAGCATGCGTGCATATATGTGCGGGTACTTTTGTATATTATCGCCCACCACAAAGAACGTTGCTTTGACGCCATACTTGGCAAGGATGTCCAGTATGGCAGGTGTGATGTCGGGTATCGGTCCGTCGTCAAACGTCAGATACGCAGCACCTGTATCGCGGTGTCGCCACGTGACACCGCGATACAAGCGTTGCATCCAAGTCGGAAACTGATAGAGTAATCCGATCATAGTTTAGAGTTAACACTCCACTCTCAACTTTTCATGGGTGCCTGAGCCTCCACATCCCACGCGAGCGAGCTTGCGCCGAGGATAGCGGCATCGGAGTCCTTGAGTGTTGAGACGAGCAGTTTGACTTTGTTCTTCCAGAGAGGCATCACGTTGTCGTTCAGCGCTTTCTCAATCGGATCCATGATCCAGTGTCCGGACTTCGTGAGCCCACCAAACAGTATGATAGCCTCGGGAGCGGAGAAAGCGACAAAGTCTGCGAGTTTCTTGCCGAGCATTTCGCCTGTGAAGTCGAATATCTCCTTAGCCACTTCGTCTCCGGCTTCTGCTGCCTTGAACACATCATAGGAAGTAATGGTTTCCAGTTTGCGCAGCGAGGTCTCTTTGGTTGAGTTCTCGATGATCTCCTTGGCTGAACGAGCCACACCCGTAGCCGAAGCGTATGCCTCGATACATCCGCGCTGACCGCAGCCGCATTGACGGCCTTCGGGTCCGTGAACGATCTTGGTGTGACCAAGCTCGCCGGCAAAGCCGTCGTGACCATATACGATCTTTCCGTCAATAACGATACCCGAACCGACACCGGTGCCGAGTGTGATCTCGATGAAATTCTTCATGCCGCGTGCCGCACCGTAGGTCATTTCGCCCATAGCGGCAGCGTTGGCATCGTTAGTGATGCGGCAGGGTACGCCCATGCGCTCCTGAATAAGTTTGGCAAACGGCACTACGCCTTTCCACGGCAGGTTAGGCGCGTACTCGATGCATCCGGTGTAGTAGTTGCCGTTCGGTGTGCCTGCACCTACGCCGCGCACGTTCTGCATGCCGCCGAAAGCGTCGGCAATCTTCTTCATCTCTGCACACAAAGCATCGCAATAGTCGTTGATGTCCGGATAGTCGGGCGTCTTGATGGACGATGACTGAAGCACATTACCACGGGCGTCCACTATACCGAACTTCGTGCCGGTGCCGCCCATGTCGATTCCAAGAACATAAGGTTTTTCCATGATTGATATGATTTTAGTTATGTTTGTATCTTGAGCAGCCACGTTTGGCTGCTGCCTTTATTCCACCCTTGTGCCGCCTATGGTGTAAGTCTTGTCATCGCGCAGGATATACCCGTTTCCGCGGCGGATGAGCTTCTGTGCGGCATTGGCGGGGTTGGTATATACCGCCGGAGCGCCTGTTCCCTCGTCTTGCTTATATACCGCCTGCAGCACGATGCCGTCGTTGAGGTCACCGGCAATCACTTCCCATTTCTCGAACACAAAGCCTTGGATGTACGGTGCGTGAGGTATAGCCCATGTCTGGCTCTCCATGAACAGCGGCGTTTCGTCCTGCTTGAGGTAGGTCAGGTTCACCTGCTGCTCTTCGAACTGCTGTTCTGTAATCATACCGATGATGTTCAGGAAGTCGCACCACACGGTTTTGGCTTGGTACAAGGGCAGATAATCCATCGGCACGTACAGGATACAGGTCTTTTTATCCACACCATTGACCATTTTCTCGGTGATGGTCTGCGGTTCGATGGCGTAGTTATAGATTGTTTGCAATCCTGTGCAGTTGTAGAACGCACGATCACCTATAGTAGTCAGTCCTGCAGGCAGAACGATTGACTTCAGCGCCTTGCAGTTGTAGAACGCATCCATGCTGATGGTGGTCAGCGTTGAGGGTATCTCTACCGACTCCAGCGCAGTACAGCCTTCGAAGAAACTGACCGGCAGCGTCTTTTGCGTCACCGGCAGGTTGATGGATTTCAGTGAGGTGCAGTACATGAACGCGTATTGTCCGAGCTTATATACAGATGGCGGCAATACAACCTCCGTCAGCTTGCTCATGTTCTTGCATAGGTATGACGGTATTTCCTCCACCTGGTCACCAAAGGTGAATGATGTGATCTGTGAATTGGTGCTGTAAAACGGCGCGCTGTCGTCCGAACCGATGTTGCAGGTCACTGGCTTCCACACAACCGAGGTCAGCGGGTTGCCCTTGAATGCGCCGTTTCCGACAGATGTGACGGTGCTCGGAATCGTGATTTCCGTAAGATTACAATTATAAAAAGCACGCTGATTGATTGTTGTCAGCCCTTCCTCCAGATTCACGCTGCCTAACTTCGTACAGCCCCAGAAAGCGTCTGTACCGATTGAAGTGACGGATGAAGGCAGAGTGACAGATTGCAGATTCGAGCAACCCTCAAAGGCACTCGTGCCAATAGAGGTAACGGGATACGTGTAGTTTTTGTACGTCACAGAGGAAGGGATAGTGACCGTCGTGTAAGCCGAGTAAACCGACTTGTCCGAACTCTGGTCAGCCAACAAAGCAGCCGTAGTGGTACCTAATGAATAGTACAAGCCGTTGAGTTTGACAGTCTCCGCTGCTTGAACAGTGAGGCACGCACCAACTACAAGCAGGCAAAGCAGAAGGTTGGATTTTCTCATATTGGTCATATTGAATTGGTTTTCCACATTTCGACCTACAAAGATACGAATAATTTTGCATAATTGCAAATATTCGCACTGGAAAATATACTTTTTTTCAAAAATCTTGCAATTTTCAATTATTTTTCGTACCTTTGCACCGAAATCTCCAATTCTTCATATTAGAGTTCATCAGATCAGGAATCCTGAAATGAACGCCATCTTCATGTACCTTCCCGTGTCGGCGGAGAAGATTGAATCATCTATGCGCTGGTAATGAACCTCGTGCTGCTTGCCTACGCAGGTTTGCCAAAGATTCAGGGGTAATTGCTGCGAGGGCGCGCCTGCGAGCCATTTCAAAGGTACTGAAATTCTGTAATTTTCCTCGAAA
>JAFSXJ010000066.1 GCA_017444065.1 Paludibacteraceae bacterium
CGCCGACCATGTATGGGCGGCAAAAGAACAAAGCAAAGAAAAAAGAACCAAAAAAGAAACTAAAAAAGAAAAAAGTTGGGTGGGTGGTTAAATACGCGCGCGAAGCCTTTAGCCAGCCAACCAACCAACCACCCAACTTTTTTTGTCTGATAATTTTTCAACCAACCATGCCAACATTTGAACAACTCTGGCAACTCTTCCTCCATAGGGGAGCATTAGCCAACCAACGCGAAGAAACAGCCAAGCTTTGGAGCAACTATTCTCCCGAGCAACAGCAGCACATCTTCGATACCCTGACCACCAAACTCCGGCAACGGCGATTCGTTCATTACAACCCGATGCAAGCCATCCGTGAGAACGCGCCACGAAACTATTCCGGCACTATGCCTGCCAACTACAACGGAGCACGTTCTTTTCCCGACGAACCGCTCGTCATTGCTATCTGCAACGGGCAAGGAGGTATCTACACCCGACGGGAAGCTGAACTCTTCGACATGGATATACGCAAACCGTTTAACCCCTGATTATTACGAGCATGGCACAAACATTCTTCAAACCCGGACAACCCGTACAATCCCTGCGCGGAACGTACGGCGATGCGGTCTTCCGAACGATGGCTGACGGACGAACCATTGTCTCTATCCGACGAGACGATGAGCAAACACCACGTCACAAACGCCTCATCGACCATTGCACGGCACACATACAGCGCAACATGGGAGACATGAGAGAGGCCATCAAACAACGACGGGCTATCTCCAAACGTGTCCAACGAATCTACGCACGCCTCTCACACCTCACCGATGACGACGAACAACTCGTCCGATACATCCTTCAGGCATACTATAACTCACGACGAAAGCTGCCGTCAAGAGCCAAAACGGCCACCTTAATCGGGGGCAAGACGGACCCAAACCGATACTAACCCGATACTGATTATGGATGCACAACTATTTGGCAAGACCTTCCTTGCCCGTCAAGCAGACATACGGAATGTCCTCCGACGACTGCACATCTTCGACCCTGACCTGTTGCATGACACGTACATTGCTCTCTACGAACACTCGCAGCATGCGGAGATTGGTGACTTTGTCAACACGTTCGTCACGTTCTACAAGAACTTGCACCGGCGTCGAAGCGAGCATGAATGTTGTTACATGGCATGCGATAATCTGACGATGGTTCGGCTCTACGACCGAGCGGATGAAAGCGACCTCGTTTACAGAGAGCAAGTCGGAACGCGCCTTGAGAGACTATTGCGCTATTACGCAAGACATCCGAAACCCGGCGAACGCAACCACAAACGAGCATGCAAGATTCTGCGGCTATACTGTCAAGGCCTCAGCATCGGCGAAATTTCTGACACGTTGAAAATTTCTCAACAGGCTGTCAATAAGTCCATTAGGCGCACAATTGAGCACTTGAAGGTTGTAGCAAAATGACTATATAATAGAGGCGCTTCTCTCGAATATTAACCTTTATCCCTCCCACGGCGGGAGTATAAACATTGCCGGACAACTATGGGATTTGTAAAATGGAACTCAGCAATCGACTACGTTAAGGGGGCTCTGACGAAGCCCAAGAAACAGGACGGTCACTCGCACGGCGACTACCTCATCGGTACGCACCGCGAGGCTCCGACCACGAACCCGAACTGCACACGTGTGTACCTCAAGCCGGCTGACGCCTACAAGCGCACAACGCCCGCCACATCCGAGGAGACACTGGCACGTACACGTTTCGGTGCTATCAGCAGCGCAGTGCAGGCACGCCGCAAGAACCTGAGCTACGTCGCAACCGACGTTGCGAACTTCAACGCGCAGAAGGAGACCGGCTACAAGACCCTCTACCAGTACCTCTGGCACCTCTGCGCCGACGCGTACGACCAGTCGAACGGCTAAACGGGAGGTTAGGCTATGAAGCAGCTCATTCTTAAGGTCCTCGGGGTAATGGTCGCCCTGATGGCTATCGGACTGGCTACTGTGCTTACCTCGTGCAACGTCACGCGAACCGTGACCACGACCAGCAGCAGCGTCAAGAAAGGTGACACGACGGTCATCATCCAGAGTAAGACCATTGAATCGTATGACGCAAGCAAGCGGTACTGACGCAGGCATTTCACAGACACCAACGTCGGCAAAAAAGAGCGCACCCTGAAGCTAATCAGGGTGCGCTTGTAATTCCTGCTATGGCATGAACGAGGTACTCATCGCCCATGAGGTATAAGCCTGTATCCGTGCCCGGGCTCGTCGCCTCCTACCCCTACTCCTTTTTTGCACGGTCTTCGAGAGTGTGCATGACGAGGTCGATGATGAACTTGCATGTCTGTGGTTCAGAGTTACGTCTCTGGCTCTCAAGCATGTCCTCTCTTGCCTGGTCGTCATTAGCCAGGCGTATAGCGGCCTCGACCTGCGCGGCGGGTTTGTCGGCATGGACCGACATGTTCCGTTGTTGGCAGAACTCGGCATTCTCGGACTCGATGCCCGGAATGGGAGCGGTATGGACGAGCGGTATGTTCTTGATGATGGTCTCGGTGGTGGTTATCCCTCCGGGCTTGGAGAGCACGACATCGCAGGCATCCATGAGCAGGGATACCCGGTCGGTATACCCGACAGGCACTATCCTCTTCTCCTTTCTGAAATCGCGCTGCACGGTGTTCAGGTTTCGTTCGTTCCTCCCGCATACGCAGATGACGCGGTCGTTCTTCCTGATGCGTTTGACGAACTCACGCATGAGCACAGACATATTGCCGAAGCCCATACTGCCGGACATAACCAGGTACCAGTTTCCCTCGTTGTCGTCGAGTTTGAATCCCAGCGCCTTGGAGACCTGTTCTCGTGCTTCGTTCTTGGGCAGACGTGTGGTGAACTTCGGGACATCAACCGGAATGCCGATAGGGAAAATATGGTCATACTTGAATCCCTCTCGCACGTACAACGGAATAAGGTCTTCGTGCGGAATGATGTAGTAATCCAAATCCGTGTCGTTCAGGAATGCATGGAGCGTATAATCGGTCATCACAAAGAATGCCGGTATATTCAGTTTACCACGACGCTTGATTGCTGTGAGCACCTCAGCAGCAAACAGATGAACAGAAATAACCGCGTCATAATTGCCGGCAACTATGTAATTGTAAATCTTTCTCCAATACAGCGAATTGGCCAGATAGATTGGCGACCTGCGTCCCTGATTGAGGTTGGATGAGACCCACTTGGCGAAAGCATACACCATGGAGAACACATTATGTCCTTCGGTGCTCTTGACATATGTTTTAGAGACGCGTCTGGATGCTTTCTGACTCGCGATAGCTATCAGGTCCTGCATCTCCGCATCGATGCCTTGCTGCTGCATGGCAGCCAAGATGGCTTTGCCGCTTGAGTTATGTCCTTCGCCCGTACTGGCGGATAATATCAATATTTTCATTTCTTGTCGTAATAATGTTCACGAGAGTATAACACGGCTTCCGCCTGCCGTAGCGGATTACGTTTCTTCTGTCCGGGAGCAAACACAAACACCTCTGCGGTCACGATGCGCGCCTGCACAGGGTCGAGCCATGTATGACTGACATACGGTCCGCCCATCGCCTCGCCGCCACGCATCTTCCACAATCCTCGTACCTCGGCGGTATAGGTGCTGTCAATAGTGAGCACGCGCATCTGCGGCGGAAAGACCTTGTACTCCGTGCCCATGAACGAACCTTCCACTCCGGCGGAGATAATCGGAGCAAGTACCTCGTCACGCTTGGCGTTGAGATACGGCAGAGTGAACGTCTCAGAGTCGGCATACGGATAACTATAGACCACGATGTCGCGCCGTAGCGGGCCTTTGTTGTTGCACGCCCACAAGACCTGTGTGTTAGCCGAGAGGCCGAAGGTGGTCGTCGCCTCAAGCGTGGTGTCCATGAGCAGAATATAGTCGTTTGGAACAAGCATGTCGCAAGCGAACTGTTTGTTCAGGCGTGCACGTATATCCTTGTCAGTGGAAGCACGATAGAAGCGGAGCTGGCGCGTCATCTCCTGACTGACGAACCAATCGCGTATCTGTACGCCGTGCTCGAGCCAGTAGGTAAGGAACTCGTCTAATGACGGAGCCTGAATACGATAGACGGCTTGCGGCGTGGACCATACCTCGCGTTGCGCTCTGACCTTGACCTGCGTATATCGTGCAGGGTCAACGTCCACCCAGAGGATGTTTCGAGTCGGCTTGAGCATGTTGTCGAACAAGGCGGGAGTAACCTGCATGAGTTTGAAGTACGGCTCCTTCTGCGGCATGCAGGGCATATCCGCCGCCATCACGGCACGCACGGCGTCATACGATGTGACTATATCTTCGATATAACTGCTGCCGTCGTTCGTCTGCAACTGCGCCTTGCTGACCTGCTCCAACTGCTGAGCTGTGAGCGGTGAATCAGGCATCACCACCAGGCATTCGTATATCGAACCGGTGGCAGACGTAAGTGTACGTGTACCACGATTGCCGCAACCGGTAATAACTACCGTTGCCAGACAGAAAAGGATGATCAGTTTACGATTGAGCATATACATCGCCAATTGTTTACAAAGTTACGACATTTATTTGACATTTCCAAATAATCATCGGTGAATAACCGATTATCATAAAAAAATACACATCTTTCGAAAATGAAAGACGTGTATTCCAATCACATTACCAACGAGACGAGCGAACGACGCGCATCACCGTCGAATCTGTTGATGCAGCATTATCAGCCACTATCAGGTAGCATGCCGACAGCGTATCCTTCTCAATCATCGACAAAGCATCGGTCTCGCCCAGCACCATACATGCTGTAGCCAGTGCATCAGCACGCATACACGACGAACTGCGGACAGTTGCTGACAGCAGGCTGTGCTGCACGGGATAGCCAGTACGCGGGTCAATGGTGTGCGAACGCTTCTGCTCCCCGTCGTAGTAGAAGTTGCGGTAGTTACCCGAAGTAGCCAGCGCGATGTCTGTTGTTTGCAGCACAGTCTGCACCTCACTGACAGTACCCGTAGCATCGTCGATAGGACGCGTTATGCCGATACGCCAGGGCTGCTCCTGAGGATTGTGTCCTCTGGCAACCACTTCGCCGCCTATATCCACCAGATAGTTCTCCGAGCCGTTGCGTTGCAGCAAGGCGGCAATGATGTCACAACTCTGCCCCTTGGCAATAGCACCTGCGTCAATCTGAACAGCCTCGTCTGCTTTGCGCAGCACGAACTTGTCTGAGCCTTCCTGCGGCACAAGGCTGAGTTTCCCCTGCCCTATATGCGGTAAGAGACTTTCCACTTGCTCTGCCTGCACATGTTCGCGGTTCTTCAAGCCAAAGCCCCATAGGTTGACCAGCGGCGCAACCGTGATGTCGAACGCTCCGCCGGAGAGGCTGTTCACCTCTTCCGCCGTGCGGCACATCTGCACGAAGTATTCATCCGCCACACTATCCAAGCCGGCATTGATACGGCTGAGCGTGGACTGCGGGTTGAACATGCTCATCGAACCGTCAAATGCGTCAAACATCGCACGAATCGAATCATGTAGGTCGTCAACACTTTCATACTGAATAGCGTAGTACGTTCCGAACACCTGCCCCTTGTTCGTGTGATAGGTAGCTTTCGGCTCGTCAGGTATCACAAGCAGTACGACTGCCACAAGGGCAATCAGCGCCGTTGCTATGAGTACCTGCTTGCGGGTCATCTGATTTATGACTTCTATTAGAACCACACACCCATGCCGATGCAGCCGTTCAGGCGTTGCTTGTACAGCTTGTCGTCACCGGCTTCCCATACGAAGATGTTCGTCTTGTTGATGCCGTTTGTGTTAAGCATTCCTTGTGCGAACAACGTCAACTCGCATACGTCAAGCTCCCAAGTTTTATCCAAACGAGCGGAGATATTGTTGACTGCAAAGTGCTCATTTCCATACACATTGCTTGCCCATGGCGAGAAACCGACAGCCAGACTGAGTGTCATCTCCAATGGCAGCGGCTGGTCGTACTTCGCCTCAATATAGGTCGAGAAGGCACGCTTCAGACTGGTTGTTCCGTCACCATTGTCTTTTTCCACCAGGTCATCGCCCAGCACCATCGTATTCCATGATATCGTCAGCGGCACCTCGCATTTGTTGCGGAAGTCGTACCCCAACGTCACCTCGGTCTGGCTGGTGCCGGCAGAGCCTTTTATCGGGTCGAACTTGCCCCAGTTGAAAAACGGACTGCCACCGAAATAGTAGTAATGCGTCACACCGAGCATCAAACCTTCGACATTGAAATTCAGCATTACATCTAATTCTGGCACGAAGTACGTGTTCGGGTTGCCGTCTTCCGTCTCAGGCAGACCTTTCACGAACTTCCAATCCGATGCACCGAAACTGCCCCACACGCCGAAACGCAGTGAGGTATGGTCACCATCGTAACCGATCTCAACATCCGGCTGGATACTCAATCCACCGTTGTACTGTCCGCGCCAAAGGTAGGCGGAAACAAGTTCGGCTCCTGCATCGTAAGCAAATTCCACAGCTTTAAGTTCCGGAGTTACAAACATGGCAGCAAGCACCATGAAAACAATACATGTTTTTTTCATTCTTTAGTAACTTTAAGAGTTTTAATATGTTATACCTAATTTGTCATTCAAATGTCACACCCGTTGTAATATTCCATAACGGCTGCATACTGCTCGGGTTGAAGACTATCATTCCTCCTATATCCACCGCGCAATGCTCCGCCACCAGCCACGCCTTTTTGACGCCTACAGATAGGTTCACCACTGCAAACTCCTTCTCAAACCCCGTGTACATGCTCCGCCATGGTGTGATGCCTATTATTCCTGTCAGCACCACCTCATGCGGCAAGGGCTGGTCATAACGCGCCTCAATATACGTTGAGTACGCACGTTTGAGTTCTCCACCGTCAGTATAGTAGCCGTCACGTCCGAATGTACGCGTACACCACATCAGCCGTAAGGGCACTTTGTCTGAAATGCGGTATGCAATGCGCCACTCAGTTGTCACGCCCCCCTCGCCCGGACCGTAATTCCTCCAATCGAAGTACCGGGACATGCGTCCGTCGGTGTACCAGTCGAAATAGTACATGTGGATGAACAGGAGCATCAGCCCCTTGTACCGATAGCCAAGCGATACATCGACTTCAGGATTGATGCCTGTTATCGGTTTGCCGGCAGCGTCACGCTTGCCCCATTTGTAGTCGGTAGCACCTACGTTCCACCACATGTTTGCAAAGACCCCGAAGTAACTCACATCGGCTTCCGTCTGCACACTCAAGCCACCACAATACAGTCCCCTCCAAAGGTAGTTTGCATCCAGTTCGGCGCGCACATTCCACGCGAAGGGATTTGCGGCTTCAGCCACCGTCTTCGTCGCTTGCGGCTCACTCGTCTGAGCAGAGATGTGTACGACAAACAAAGAGAGCATCACCCCAACCGTTACGGAAAGAGCAAGCCCTCGTTGCAGGTATCCCTCGTTACGTGGCGAGGATAGCATCACGTGATGGAATTAAAGGTTGTTTTTGGCTTCCCATGCTATACGCAGGGCAACCTCAAGGATGCGGGTGTCGCCCAGCATCACTATACCTCCGTCAGGACCAGGCTCTATGTGATATCCGGACTCAGCAGAACCGCTACCGTTGAAATAAGCGCGGACTTCATCAGCGTTTATCCCCAACTCAGCAGCAATCTTGTCCATACTACCGTGTGGCAGGCTGTCCTTCACCTCACGAAGACGATTAAATGTTGTACGTGTCATGTTATGTATTGATTTTAGTTTATATTGATGATTTTTGTTTCAATTCCTGTTTGCTTGTCTGCACCGGCAAGCCCTAAGCTCCGTACTCGAGATGTCAAACAGCGGAGCCTGCTGCAGCAGATGTATCTCTCCTTGTTCTCCGGCAGTCTCCCGCGCAATTAACTCCATTCCTTCTTTCCCTCGCGGATAGACGTATATCGGATAGTTCGCTTGTATTCTATCCCACTCTTTCCATTGATGGCGTATTGCCCAGTTATCCTGCCCTATCAGCAGAGCAAAACGATGCTCGGGGTACGCCCTCTTGAGTTCACGCAGCGTGTTGGCCGTATAGGATGGTCGCGGCAGGCTGAACTCAAAGTCGCACACGCGTACGCGCGCTATACCTAATATATTATTTTCTGTTTGCAACCGTTGCACCTCTTTCCGTGCCGCCTGCAATCGTTGTTGTTCGTCAGCAAGTATTGCACCCGCCTTCAGTGGATTGTTCGGCGTAACCATCAGCCAGACTTCGTCAACGTCCGTATGTGACGCCACCCACGCCGCCAGTCCTGTATGGCCGTAGTGCAAAGGATTGAACGAGCCGCCGTATATCGCTATCAACATAGTATCATTTGCTTCCGGCTCGCTACAATTACCCTATGAATGCAGCAATCTCTTTGTCCAACGCCTGTTTGGCTGTTGTCAGGTCATCATTGACCAGTATCGTGTCAAACAGCGGCGCATCATCCATCTCTATTGATGCTTTGGCTAGACGCTCCTCAATCTTCTCCTGCGAGTCGGTACCGCGTTTGGTAAGTCGATCTCGCAGCGCATCAATCGACGGAGGAGCGATGAAGATGGCACGAGCCCTGTCGCCGAACATCTTCTTCACATTGATGCCGCCCTTGACATCAATATCGAACACCACATGATGTCCGGCACCTTCTATGCGCTCAATCTCAGAACGCAAGGTACCGTAGTACGTACCTTTGTACACCTGTTGCCACTCGACAAACGCATCCTCACGGATCAGTTGCTCGAAACGCTCAGGGGTGATGAAGTAATACTCTTTGCCGTCCTGCTCTTGCCCACGTGGTGCACGGGTAGTCGCGCTGATACTCAGTTCCATATCTTGACGTGTGTCAAGCAGATGTTGTACCAACGTGGACTTACCGGAACCGCTCGGGGCGGAAAAGATGAGAATCATAAGCCTAACCGAATCAAATGATTTAGAAGAAATCGCACATGCAGACTTTGTACAGTTGCTGCTTGCGATAGTTCTTGCCGAACTCCAGAGGCACGTTCCACAGGCTGACACTCAGACGCAGACCGACGCTGGCGCGGTTGTATTTCCGTACCAGTTGTGCACCGGATAAATCTCCCGCCTCACGCATCGTCACGCCATCGGCACGATTGGCTTCCAGCACGGAGGTGTAGTCCCTGCGGAAAACAGGCTCGTTGGTATGGTCGTCCATCGAATAGCGCCACTCCATCAGTGATGTGTTATCCGTTACCTTCGGTGAATAGCCTATGGGGTCGTACTCCAGATACGCGCCAATCGAGAAGTCCGTATAATCCCCGACCTGAAAACTGTAGTTCACATCCACCATGGCGGTGATGTGGTAACTGAAGAGCGGGAAGACGTCTTTCGACATCGGCTTGATGCCGTTCACCGTGCGCGCCACATTACCTGCCTTTGTGATGCTCTCTAACACATCTTCGGCAGTCGGAGTCTCCGTATTCGGGTCAAGTTGTCCGGCAGCAGGGATAGTTACATCCGTGTCATCGAAATACAACGACATGTACGCATTCCGAGCGCGCTGCCAGTAGCAGCCATGAACAGGGACACCTGCACGCGCACCGATGAACATACTGAAGTCGCCCACGAATATGCCCAACTGCACGGGCACGGACGCTATGAGCATCTGTTGTGTCTCAGTGAAACGATCCATACGATAATTCATATGCACCAGCATGTGGTCGGGCTCGTAACTGCGAGGCACGGTATAGTTGTCGGCATACGTGCCTAATCCGTCGTATGCGGCAGGCATCTGACCGACAAACGTACTTGCCGCTACATCAAAGCCTAAACCAACGCGCACGCCTATATAATAAGGTGACCGGTACTTCCACGAGAAGTCCACACCTACGTTATAATTAGGCATAGGTTTACCGTAGTCGGATTCGTACAGCAAAGCATTTGCGCCGATGCGGGAGGCAAACTCGAAAGCATGCTGTGCCCGCACGGTTTGCACGCCTAACAATGCTACGCATACCGCAAGCGATATGCGTAACAATGCTTTACGTGTTGTTGATAATCTTACCATTGTGTTGATAGCATTCGTTGATAACTCTTATAACGCCATTGTGCATTTTCCTTAGCAGCATTGAATAGTTCTTCCGCCTCGTTAGGATACTGCTTCATTACACTTGCAAAGCGGACCTCACCCTTCAGGTAGTCCACAAACTTATCCCACTGCGGCTCCTTGGAATCGAATTGGAACGGATTCTTTCCCTCGGCTTCCAGCATCGGGTTGTAACGCCACAGGTGCCAGTAACCGCACTCAACGGCTTTCGCCTCTTCGGCTTGGCTCTTGCCCATGCCGGCCTTCAAACCGTGGTTGATACACGGAGCGTAGGCGATAATCAGCGATGGTCCGGGATAAGCCTCTGCTTCACGCAGTGCTTTCAGGGTCTGTGCCTGGTCGGCACCCATTGCAATCTGAGCCACATATACGTAACCATAGGTCGTGGCAATCATACCGAGATCCTTTTTGCGAACGCGCTTGCCCATGGCGGCGAACTTCGCTATCGCGCCTATAGGCGTTGCTTTCGAAGCCTGACCGCCGGTATTGGAGTAAACCTCGGTATCCAGAACCAGAATGTTCACATCCTCGCCGCTGGCGATTACATGATCCAGTCCGCCATAACCGATGTCGTACGAAGCACCGTCGCCGCCGATAATCCACTGGCTGCGCTTAACGATATGATCCTTGTACTTCAGTATTTCTTTGCAGTCGTCGCATCCACATGCCTCCATGGCTTTCACCATAGGCTCATACAGACGCTTGGTCACCTCGGCGTTGTTCTTGTTCTCAATCCACTCCTTGAACATCGCTTTCAGTTCGTCGGAGCACTTGTCGCACTCCTGCGCCTTGGTCATCAGCGCAGCCAGACGGGCTTTGATCTTCTTGTGAGCAATCTGCATACCCAGACCATACTCGCAGAAGTCCTCAAACAGCGAGTTCGACCAAGCGGGGCCATGTCCTTGGGCGTTGATGGTATAAGGCGTAGAAGGAACTGAACCAGAATAGATAGATGTACAACCTGTAGCGTTGGCAGCAATCTCACGGTCGCCGAACAACTGGCTGATCAGCTTCAGGTACGGAGTCTCACCGCAACCCGAACATGCGCCTGAGAACTCAAACAGCGGCGTTGCGAACTGCGAGTTCTTGACATTGGCCTGAATATCCACAAGGTCTTGCTTGCTCGTCACCTTCTCGGCGCAGTAGAGCCAGTTCTCAGCTTCAGCCTCCTGTCCCTCCAGCGGAACCATCTGCAGAGCCTTGCCGGTCTTCGGGTTGCCAGGACAAACGTCCACGCAGTTACCGCAACCGAGGCAGTCCATTACGCCAACCTGGATACGGAAGTACATACCCTTCATGGCAGCCGGAGCCTTGATTTCAATCATCGGAGCGTTCAGGCCCTTAGCCTCCTCTTCATCGAGCACGAACGGACGAACGCATGCGTGAGGACAAACGTACGCGCACTTGTTACATTGGATACAGTTATCTGCATTCCAAACAGGCACAAATGCCGATACGCCACGTTTCTCATACTTGGCCGTACCGCTGGGCCATGTACCGTCAGCTACCTCCTTGAAGGCGCTAACCGGCAGCAGGTCACCGTCTTGTGCATTGATAGGACGAACAACTTTGTTCACGAACTCCGTACCGTCCTTAGGTGCCACGACGTCGGCTGCAGCGTCAAGCTTCGACCACGCTTGGTCGATAACCAACTCTTTGTATTCGCCACCGCGGTCAACAGCTGCATAGTTCTTGTTGACTACATCCTCGCCCTTCTTGCCGTAGGACTTGACGATGAAGTGTTTCATCTCCTCAACGGCTTTCTCTACAGGAATAACGCCTGTGATACGGAAGAACGCCGACTGCAGGATTGTATTGGTGCGGTTGCCCAGACCAATCTCTTGTGCTATCTTAGTCGCATTGATATAGTAAACCTTGATATCGTTGTCTGCAAAGTATTTCTTTACCTTGTTCGGCATGAACTTCACGAGTTCTTCGCCCTCGTAGATAGTGTTCAGCAGGAACGTGCCGCCTTTCTGCAAGCCGCGTGTCACGTCGTACATATGCAAATAAGCCTGCACGTGGCAAGCCACGAAGTTCGGCGTCGTCACCAGATAGGTCGAGTGGATAGGCTCGTCGCCGAAGCGCAAGTGCGAGCAAGTGAAACCGCCGGACTTTTTCGAGTCGTACGAGAAGTATGCCTGGCAGTACTTGTCGGTCGTGTCGCCGATAATCTTCACGGAGTTCTTGTTAGCACCAACCGTACCGTCGGCGCCCAAACCGTAGAACTTCGCCTGGAACATACCCTTTCCACCCATAGCAACCTCATCGCCTACGGGCAGACTGGTGAACGTAACGTCGTCCACTATACCTACGGTGAAGTGGTTCTTCGGTTGCGGGAGAGCAAGGTTCTCAAATACAGCCAACATCTGTGCCGGCGTCGTATCGTTCGAACCCAAGCCATCGCGGCCGCCCACAACGAGAATATCCTGCAAGCCCAGTTCGCACAAGGCGTCACGTACATCCAGATACAACGGTTCGCCGTTGGCACCCGGCTCCTTCGTGCGGTCAAGCACGCAAATGCGTTTCACATTCTTAGGCAGAGCTTCTTTCAGGTAC
>JAFSXJ010000067.1 GCA_017444065.1 Paludibacteraceae bacterium
ACCTGACCGCACGTAATCCATATACCCTACCAGCTCACCTGAAGCAGAACAACGAATTAGTCTATCAACTGCATGAGCACAGCAACATGATCAATGCCGGAACGGCATACGCATCGCTATCCACATCGTACGACAAGTACAAAGAAGACAGGATGATAGACTACGCGCACGACCGTGACCTGTTAGGCAACCCGCGTATCATAGGCGGTGCGGTGGATATGGGTGCCTTTGAGACATGGAAAGTCGAACCCAAACAGGTTGTAGAGATCACCGCCAAGACCAATGTTGTCAAGACCGAAGCCGAGCGTAATAGTGCCGGCAATAGTATGGTTAATGCCTTTACCGACAACTATGGCGGTCACAAGTATCCTCATCCGGGATCGGTAGTCTATCTGATGGATAGCAGTGCCATTACCATGGCATACGAAAATAATGAGTTCGAAGGGGTAATATTCCGTCCGGGCTTCATGCTTATGAAATCGGGTGCATCGTTCTACGGCAACGGCAACAATGTACAAATGAACTACGTGGCTGTCGAGAAACGGCTGAACAATCAGCAGTTTGCGATGAACGCATTCCCATTCGACTGGTATACCGATAATATTACCACGTCCTCGTACAACAATGCAACCGATGCTATCACCAGCCAACTGTCTGGTATCAGTTTCAAAACATATCAGTACAACGGCATTGCACGTTCTGCTAAGGACTATTCGTTCCAACCGGCTAATTCCACACTATGGATGCCGGTAGATACAGCACACCGTGTAGCTACTGAGGGTTATCTGGTTGACTATAACACAAGGCAGGACACTCTGCTGCGTTTCAATGCCTTTGCTTCGGTGGCTGGAAACTATATCTACACTGAGGATGCCGACGACAAAGTGGTTGCCCTCAAGCAGCATGATAACCGCATAGCCGGATCCGGTTCAGGCCTGAACTTCACACGTCAGGAGGATATGGGTTGGAACATGAAGGGCCTGCCGTGGCTCGTCAGCGGCTATCGTACCGATACCGCCGTTGAGGAGGGCAACTATCTCCGTCAGATGCACATACCGCACGTGTTCTACTATATGAACGGCTCCGGCGAATATCTGCACATGACCTCGCCCGACCGTATCTATGCCGCGCGTTCCTGGGATCCCGGAACTACGCTTACCATGGGCGACGCCTTCCTCACCCAGACAGCTACGATGAACGACCATGAGGATGTCGTCTTCCATCTGCCCTACTACACCTTCAACGAACCTGCCTCACGGCCTGTCGTACGTGTGCGCCGTCGTGGCGACAGTGATAACGGCGGTAGCAGCAGCGGCAGCGACAGCGATTTCTTCACCGTCATCCCGGATAGTGCTGCCGGCGCGCGTATCGAGTACCGTTACGGACGTGATGGCGTCAAGTGGTCAGGAACAGATACGCTCACAGCGGCGTACATAGTGGACAATGCGCGCACCTCGCGCGTGTCGCTCCTCGGGGCCGCACCGCTCAATACCGATATTCCGCTCGGCATCTACGCGCCCAAGGCGGACAGCTACATCTTCTCGCTACCCGAACAGGACGCGTTCGCCCCGTACAACTATGTATGGCTCATCGACTACGACCGCCGTTCATATACCAACCTCAAGGAAGGAGACTACACCGTCGAACTGACCGCGGGACACCACGACCGGCGCTTTGCTTTGCGCATAGGCGGCTATCCTATCCAGGACAAGGATGGCAGACGTCAGTACACCATCTTCGTGCTCGACGGCACCCTGCATATCCACGGCCTCCTCAAGGGCGACCATATCACCGTTTACTCGCCCTCAGGCCAGCTCATCACCCAGGCATACTCCTCCGGCGCGTCCTTCACCTCGCCGCTGCCCGTCGTCTCCGGCTACGTCGTCAAGGTCAACGACCACACCCAAAAGGTCCTCCGCTAACCCTCCCTCGCCCGCTCCCTACGTCAATTGCGCCGTTTTCCTCCGTCAATTGCATCGTTTAACTTCGTCAATTGCGTCGTTTCCCTCCGTCAATTGTCTCGTTTCACTTCGTCAATTGTCTCGTTTCACTTCGTCAATTGTCTCGTTTCACTTCGTCAATTGCGCCGGTTCCCTCCGTCAATTGCGCCCGCATTGAATGCGGGCTTATACTTGTGTACGCCTCATGTACGATTTGTGTACGCATTGAGTAGAGCCCGCCTCAATAATGATCGGGGTGATTACAGGGTTGTTTCTTTGTGATTACAGTGTGGTTTAGGGGAGATTCCCCTACCATCTCGCCGGATAAGCGAAAGACTATCAGCCACATCTGGCTGATTTATACACTTATTGTCTCTACAAAAACCGTGCCAAACCATCTCGCGCATCGATATGTCCCTAAATGTCACATTTACTGAACGATTTGAGAGTAAATGCAGAAAAAGTTCACAAAAATTTGCAAAATTCAAACTTTTTCACTATCTTTGCGTGCTTTTTTCGGCGCTGTGCCGGATTTGATATTTTTAACCGCTGAACTGGGCAGTGCGCATAAGCGCTTAATAGACGTCTGTCGGTTCAGCCCAAAACAAACAAAAAACAATGGAATACAACAATTACAAAACCGTATCGGTGAGCAAGGAAGCTGCTCGCGACCTCAAACGTTGGGTCGTTATCGATGCGAAGGACCAGATCCTTGGTCGTATGTGCACGAAGGTGGCCAACCTCCTCCGTGGCAAGTACAAACCCCAGTTCACACCAAACGTTGACTGTGGTGACAATGTGATTATCATCAATGCTGATGAAGTACGCATGACCGGCAACAAGTGGACAGACCGTACGTATGTTCGTTACACGGGCTTCCCGGGCGGACAGCGCGAGTTCACACCCCAAGACCTCAAGAACAAAGGCGTTGACAAACTCATCCGAAAAGTGGTGAAGGGTATGCTCCCAAAGAACCGACTCGGAGACAAGCTCATTGGAAACCTCTACGTCTTTGGCGGAGCCGAGCATGACAAACAGGCACAACAACCGATAGCTATTGACATTAACACCCTTAAATAATCGAAGAAATGGAAGTAATCAATGCATTAGGCCGTCGTAAGGCCGCTGTGGCACGAGTTTATGTAAAGGAAGGTGCCGGAATCATCACGATCAATGGTCGTGACATCAATGTGTATTTCCCTTCTTCTATCCTCCAATACGTGGTTAAACAACCGCTGGAGAAGTTGGGTGTTGCTGACAAATATGACATCAAGGTTAACCTGGACGGTGGCGGATTCAAAGGGCAGGCTGAGGCTCTACGGCTCGCTATTGCTCGCGCACTCGTCAAGATTAACCCCGAGGACAAGCCCGCACTCAAGGCGGAAGGCTTCATGACACGTGACGCACGTGAGGTGGAGCGTAAGAAACCCGGTCAGCCCAAGGCTCGTCGTCACTTCCAGTTCAGTAAACGTTAAACTCCAAATCTTCGGGACCTGCTACGCCAGTTACCCGAAGATTGCCGCATAACGCCTTTCTCTGCGAGATGCGGTAACGGACAAATAATTACAATTATTCAAACTAATCAAACTCAAATGAGAACAAACTTTGACCAGTTGCTTGAGGCAGGTTGCCATTTCGGTCACCTCAAGCGCAAATGGAACCCCGCCATGGCGCCCTACATCTACATGGAGCGCAATGGTATCCACATCATCGACCTCAACAAGACAGCCGTCAAGATCGAGGAGGCTGCCGAGGCTCTGAAGAACATCGCACGTTCGGGGCGCAAGATCCTGTTCGTCAGCACCAAGAAACAAGGCCAGGAGATCATCGCCGCCAAGGCGCAGGAAATCGGCATGCCGTACATCACCGAGCGTTGGGCTGGTGGTATGCTCACCAACGTCCCCACCATCCGCAAGGCGGTGAAGAAGATGTCGCAGATCGACAAGATGATGACCGACGGCACGCTCGACAACGTTTCGAAGCGTGAGAAACTCCAGATCACACATCAGCGCGAGAAGCTCGAGAAGAACCTCGGCTCTATCGTGGACCTCACACGTCTGCCGAGCGCATTGTTCGTAGTGGACGTGATGAAGGAGCACATCGCCGTTGCTGAGGCTAACCGTCTCGGTATCCCCGTATTCGGCATCGTTGATACGAACTCCGACCCGAACCCCATTGACTACGTTATCCCTGCCAACGACGACGCACAGAAATCCATCGAGGTTATCGTGAACGCTGTTTGCGAGGCTATCAAGGAAGGTCTGGAGGAGCGCAAGGTAGAGAAGGCTGACGAGGAGGCTGCTGCAGCACAATCCAACGCTGAGGCTCCCGCACCACGTGAGCGACGTACACGCGTACGCAAAGCCGCTCCGAAGGCTGAGGCTGCCGAGAAAGTGGCCGACGTAAAAGCCGAGGCTCCTGCTGAAGAGGCTCCCGCCGAATAAATCGTAAATCGTAAATATGTAAATCGTAAATCAAAATGGCTGTAACATTAGCTGATATCAAGAAACTGCGCGACATCACAGGCGCAGGTATGATGGACGTCAAAAAAGCCCTCGAAGAGGCTAACGGCGACTTCGAGATTGCCAAGGACCTGCTTCGCAAGCGTGGCCAGGCTATCGCCGCCAAGCGTTCCGACCGCGAGGCTTCAGAAGGCTGCGTGCTCGCCAAGGCAGAGAACGGCTTCGGCGTTATCGTAGGCGTGAAGTGCGAAACGGACTTCGTGGCCAAGAACGCTGACTTCGTAGGTATGGTCAAGCTCATTCTCGACGCTGCATTCAACAACCGTCCCGCTGACCTTGAGGCGCTTAAGGCACTCAAGATTGGTGACTTCACCGCTCAGGACCTCGTTACCGAGCGCTCAGGCGTGACCGGTGAGAAGATGGAACTCAGCGACTACACCTTCCTTGAGGGGGACATCGTTGACGCATACAACCACCTGGGCAACAAGCTCTCGTCACTCGTAGCTGCCAATGCAGGCGCTGACCACGAGACCGTTCACGGCATCTCGATGCAGGTAGCCGCTATGGCTCCTATCGCTCTCGACGCTGACCATGTAGCCGAAGAGGTGAAGGCCAAGGAACTTGCAGTAGCTGTGGAGAAAACCAAACAGGACGAGATCAACAAGGCTGTTGAGAACGCTCTGCGCAAGGCTGGCCTGAATCCCGCTCACTGCGACAGCGACGACCATATCGCATCGAACACCGCCAAGGGCTGGCTCACAGAGGAGCAGGCACAACAGGCTCGCGACATCCGCGCCAACGTACCCGCTGAGGCTGAAGCAAACCTCAACCTCAAGAAGATTGAGATGATCGCCCAAGGCCGTCTCGGCAAGTTCCTCAAGGAGAGCACACTCGTTGAGCAGGCGTACATCATGAGCGAAAGCAAGGAACTCGTGAAGGACATCCTCAAGAAGCAGAATGTCACCATCACCGACTTCCGCCGCGTAACACTCAACCAGGAGTAATAACTCCCTTGGGTAGGGAAACCTCGGTTAGGAGTGATAACTCCGCGGGGCAATCCAGCGTAACAAAGCATAAGCTTTGAAGCGCAATAAGCAGAGCATCTGTCAGGTGCTCTGCTGTCGTTTTGGATGCAAATGTCTGAAAAATGCACAAATTTGCAACTTTTTTCTGCTAATATTTGCAAATGTGCAAAAATTTTTGTATCTTTGTAGGCTTTTGGCATAGAACGTGTTAAAAGATAGGAAAATACATAAACAGCGAATAACTAATTTTAAATAACAGCTTATGAAATTCCAAGTATCCAGTACCCGGCTGTTCAATCAACTGCAAGCAGTCAGCCGCGTGATAGGAAGCAAGAACAGCCTTCCTATCCTTGACGATGTGTTGTTCCGTCTGGACGGCAACCAACTCTCCCTGACCGCCTCTGATGGCGAGACAACCATCCGTACCCGCCTTGAGGTGGAGGAGGCGGAAGGTGCCGGCATGGTGGCTTTTGGCGCTAAGATCCTTATCGAGACCTTCAAGCAGTTCCCCGAAGTGCCTCTGCAGTTCAAGATTGACGAGCAGAACTTCGGTATGACTATCTCCTCGCCCAACGGCGAATACTCCGTTGTGGGGGTCAATGGTGCCGAGTATCCCGAGATTCCGTTTGAGGCGGAGCAGGATAGCCACGCCTTCACAATGTCGTCGGACATGCTCCTGGACGCTATCTCCAAGACCATCTTCTGCACCGCAGAGGATGAGCTCCGTCCGGTGATGAACGGCATCTTCTTCGACATGACGCCGGAGAAAGCCACTCTGGTTGCCACCGATGCGCACCGTCTCGTTCGTTATACGAACACTGCCGTGCATGTGGATGAGCCCGCCAGCTTTATCCTGCCCAAGAAGCCTGCCATGCTCCTCAAGAACGTCCTCCAGAAGGACGAGAACGACGTGGAGATTCGCTTCGGCGCACGCAACGTGCTGTTCACTTTCGGTAGCACTGTTATCGTCTGCCGCCTGATTGACGGACGTTATCCTAATTACAGTGCCGTTATTCCGCAGAACAACACCAACATCATGGTCATCGACCGTCTGACGCTCCTCTCCGCATGCAAGCGCGTGGCTGTGTTCGCCAACACCAGCACCGCACTTATCCGTCTCGCTCTGGCGGAGAACAGCGTGACCATCTCCTCGCAGGACATCGACTTCTCGACCGCTGCCGAGGAGAAGCTCGTATGCTCGTACGCCGGCACGCCGATGGCTATCGGTTTCAAGGCTCCGTTCCTCTGCGAGATTCTCTCTACACTGCAGTCTGACGAGGTGCAGCTTGAACTCGCCGACCCCGCTCGCGCAGGACTGATCCTCCCGAGTGAGAACGAGGAGAACGAAGAGCTGCTCATGCTGCTCATGCCAATGTTGTTGAATGACTAAAAAGCCGTTTCTGCTTTTATGAAGCTTCAACTAAGCCGCCCGCTCGTCTTCTTTGACCTGGAGACGACGGGCGTCAACATAGCAAAGGACAGGATAGTCGAACTGTCGTACTACAAGCTCTTCCCCAACGGCACGAAAGAGGGCAGGACTTGGCGCGTGCGTCCGACTATCATCGATGCCCTGGGACTGGAAACAACCATGCACATTCCAGAGCAGGCGTCTGCAGTGCACGGTATCTATGACGACGACGTACGTGACTGCCCGACGTTCAACGAGATAGCCCGCGAGGTGGCTTCGGCCTTCGAGGGCGCGGATATAGCCGGCTACAACTCCAACCACTTTGACATACCCATGTTGGGCGAGGAGTTCCTGCGTGCCGGTGTGCAGTTCGACTTCACGCAGCGAAGCATGATTGACGTGTTCACCATCTTCACCCGCAAGGAGCAGCGCACACTCAGTGCCGCCTATGCCTTCTACTGCGGCAAGGACCTGACTGACGCACACTCCGCCAATGCTGACACGATGGCTACCTACGAGGTGCTGATGGCGCAGACCGAGCGTTACCCCGACCTGCCGCAGACTATCGAAGGGCTGGCGCAGTACTCAGCTCCGTCACAACGCTACGCAGACCTGGCGGGCAAACTGTCGTACAACGACAAGGGCGAAGTGGTCTTTGCCTTTGGCAAGTACAAGGATGTGCCGGTCAGCGAGGTGCTCGTCAAGGATTCAGGTTATTACGGCTGGATTATGCAAGGCGATTTCCCGCAATATACGAAGAACGTCATTGCCAACATCAAACTCCAGCAACGTCTGGCTGCAAAGAAAATCTAACTTCTAACATCTAACTTCTAACTTCTAAATGAACAACGAGTTGCACATATTAGGTTGTGGCAGTGCCCTGCCCACATTCCAGAACTCTCCCGCCTGTCAGGTGTTGGAGATCTGCGACAAGTCGTTCATGATTGATTGTGGTGAGGGTAGTCAGATTTGGTTCCGCCGGATGGCGCTCCGTACGGCGCGGCTGTATAACATCTTCATCTCCCACCTGCACGGCGACCATTGCTTCGGGCTGATTGGTCTCATCTCCACCTTCAGTATGATGGGACGCACGCAGCCGCTGCATATCTACGCACCGGCGGACATGGAGAAGTTGATGCAACCGATGCTGAACTATCACTGCGATCAGATGGCATATGAGGTCATCTTCCATACCGTCAATCCGCGTAAGAGCGAAGTAATCTTCGAGGACCGCACGGTCACCGTAACCACCATCCCTCTGAAGCACAAGGTACCCACTTGCGGTTTCCTGTTCACCGAGCATCATCGCGACCGCGATCCGATTAAGCGCTACGCGTATTGTTCTGACACCCGTTATACGGAAACCATCCTTCCGCTCATCGAAGGTGTGCAGACGCTCTATCATGAGGCAACCTACATTCAGCAGTATGCCGACCGTTGCAAGAACACAATGCACTCCACTGCTGCTGAGGCTGCAACGATTGCGCAGAAAGCACATGTAGGCCAACTCATCATCGGCCACTACTCAGCACGAGTGGATGACCACACGGAGTTCCTGCGGGAAGCACAGGAGATATTCCCCAATACTATCACGGCAGAAGAGTGCCACACCTATACAATATGAAAGCCTCTGTAGTGTATATTTGTTCCAACTGCGGTGCAAAAGCATCACAGATGCTCGGTCGTTGTCCGGTGTGTGGCTCATGGGGCACAATGGTCGAGGAGGTGACGCAGAGCGCTGCACCCGCCAAGGGTGTGCGTCAGCGTAGTGGCTCAGCTGTGCAGAAACTGCAAGATGTGAATGTGCAGGAGGATAAGCGCATGGATATGCATAGCGCCGAACTCAACCGTGTTTTGGGCGGAGGACTGGTGCCCGGCTCGCTTGTCCTGCTGGGAGGCGAACCCGGAATAGGCAAATCGACACTTGCCCTGCAGGTGCTGATGCACTTGGGTTCAGCTGTCACCCTTTATGCAAGCGGCGAGGAGTCCGTCAAGCAGATTAAACTACGTTCGGAGCGTATAGCCGGAAATCCCGAGAACCTGTACATCGTAGCGGAGACATCGCTGGAGAAGATTCTTGAGCATGCCAAAACGCTCAGACCTGAGGTGGTGGTTGTGGACTCTATCCAGACCATTGGCACGGAGAGTGTCGAGGCGACAATCGGCTCGCTCTCGCAGGTACGCGAGTGTGCAGCGCGTATCCTGCAGTTCGCCAAGGAAACGAACACCCCGTTCATCATCGTCGGGCATATAACCAAGGACGGTGCACTCGCCGGACCGAAAGTGCTGGAGCATATAGTGGATACGGTGCTGCAGTTTGAGGGTGACCAGCATTACATGTACCGCGTGCTGCGTGCACAGAAGAACCGCTTCGGCTCAACCTCGGAGATTGGTATCTACGAGATGCAGCAGGATGGTCTGCGTGAGGTGACCAACCCCTCGGAACTGCTGCTCAGTTCGAACCGTGACGGTCTGTCTGGTATCTCTATCGCTGTGGCGGTGGAAGGTGTGCGACCGTTGCTCATCGAGGTGCAGGCTCTCACTTCATCTGCTGCCTACGGTACGCCGCAACGCTCATCCACAGGCTTCGATTCGCGACGACTGAACATGCTGCTGGCAGTGTTGGAGAAACGTATAGGCTTCAAGCTGCTGCAGAAAGACGTGTTCCTGAATATCGCCGGCGGTCTGCGCGTCAACGACACGGCTATTGACATGGCGGTGCTGGTGGCCGTTCTCTCGTCGTCAATGGATCTGCCGTTGCCTGCCGACACCTGCATGACCGGTGAGGTCGGCTTGGCGGGCGAGATACGTCCCGTCAACCGCATTGACCAGCGCATAGGTGAGGCACGCAAACTCGGATTCTCGCGCATCTTTATTCCTGCCGGACAGAAGTATCAGCCCGTCAAGGGAATACAGATTATCGAGGTCGCCCGTGTGACCGATGCGGTAAGACTCTTATTCAAACAATGATTAAGCATTTCGGTGAATATTGGCTGTTGATGGCACGCGTGTTCCGCTGGCCTGACCGTCCGCGGATGTTCTGGCTGCAGTATAGCCGCGAATTGGAGAAGCAGGGGCTGCAGTCGCTGCCTATCGTAATCGTCATATCCCTGTTCATCGGTGCTATCCTGACTATTCAGGCTAAGACGAATACCGAGAATCCTTTTCTACCGACCTATATCACAGGTCTGCTTACTCGTGAGACCCTGCTTCTGGAGTTCTCGTCAACCATCCTTTGCCTTATTCTGGCAGGCAAGGTCGGCTCGAATATTGCATCGGAGATAGGTACGATGCGTATCACCGAGCAGATTGATGCAATGGAGATTATGGGTGTCAATTCCGCCAACTACCTTATCCTGCCTAAGATTCTTGCGTTCATCACCGTGATGCCTATGTTGGTTATCCTATCCACCGCTATCGGTCTGGTAGGCGGTTGGGCGGTCGGGCAGTTTACGGACATCATTACCGTGGCGGATTATCTGGTGGGCGTGCAGTATGCCTTCAATCCGTACTTTGTATGGTACGGCATCATCAAGTCGCTGTTCTTCGCCTACACCATTACCTCACTGTCTGCCTACTACGGCTATATGGTCCGTGGTGGCGCACTGGAGGTCGGCAAAGCTTCGACGAACGCTGTGGTGAACTCGAACATCATCATCCTTTTGTTGGACCTCGTGCTGTCACGATTGCTGCTGTAAACAATGATTCAGGCTATTGACATAGTTAAGACGTTCGAAGACGGCATAACAGTCCTCAATCACATCGATGCCACGTTCGATGACGGCAAGGTGAACATGATTATCGGCCAGTCGGGTAGTGGCAAGACGGTGCTGCTGAAATCGTTGCTCGGTATTCATACTATCACCTCCGGCCGTATAGAGTACGACGGGCGCAACCTGCCGGAGATGAAGGAGCACGAGGTTCGTATGTTGCACCGCGAGGTGGGTGTGCTGTTCCAGGGTTCGGCGCTCTTTGACTCGCTGACTGTTCTGGAGAACGTGCTCTTCCCCTTGCAGATGTTCGGCTCGATGACTCAGGACGAGATGGACTACCGTGCACGGTTCTGCCTGGAGCGTGTGCAGATTGCCGAACATGCACTCAACCTCATGCCTGCCGAGATTTCCGGAGGTATGCAGAAGCGCGTGGCCATCGCACGTGCGATAGCCCTGAACCCGAAGTATCTGTTTTGTGACGAGCCGAACTCAGGGCTTGACCCGCAGACTTCGCTCGTCATCGACAGGTTGATACAAGACATAACGCAGGAGTATAACATCTGCACCGTGGTCAACACCCACGACATGAACTCCATCATGGAGGTCGGCGACAACATCATCTTCCTCAAGAATGGCATCAAGGAGTGGCAAGGTTCGCGACATGACATATTCCACTCCGACAACGAGGCATTGAACAACTTCGTCTTCGCTTCCGAACTATACCAACAGATTCGTAAAGTTCACAAATAAACACACAATATGAAAAAACTGTTATTTATACTTCTTGCTCTTGCCGCCGCCACATGTGGTGCCAAGGCACAGCATCCTGCACGCGTTCCGGCTTATCCCGGTGTAATAGAGCGCATTCAACCTAATGGCGATACGCTGCACGTCTTTCTGCGCGGTGATGAGCATTGGCACTTCATGATGACCGTTGACGGCTGGGAGGTGAAGGAGAACGACAAAGGGTGGATTTGCTATTGCAAACTAAAGACCCGTAAGATTGACGGTGAGAAGAAACTGGTGGCTGTCCCTACCTGTCGTAAGGCGCACGATGCAGCCAAACGCAGCAAGTGCGAACAACGCTGGCTGAACAGGCGTGGCATACTCAAAATTCACAAAGACTAATTCCTTATGCGTAGAAGTTTAACCATAGTGCTCCTGTGTAGCTCTTTGTCCAGCATGGCTGTTGCTCCTCCCCGTGACCCTTCACGTCAGGCAGAGTGGCAGACACATATTGATGCTCAGCGTGAGTTGATGCAGCAGGTTCGAATTACCGGCAGGCTGAACGCTCCGGCGGCTGAACATGCGGTCGGCAGCAGAGTCATCATACCGCGCATATTGGTCATCATGGCTAACTTCTCCGATTACACTCTGCTCTCACCCAAGGCGGATGTCGATTCGATGTTCAACGGTCTGAACTGGACCAAGGACGGTGCAACAGGCAGTCTGCGTCAGTACTTTTATGACCAGTCCATGGGGCAGTACAATCCCCGGTTCGATATAGTGGGGCCGGTCACCCTCTCGCAAGGCTATGCCTATTATGGTGCATCTTCGACGGCATCGAACATGGTCAAAGAGGCATGCCAGCTCGTGGATGAGGAAGTGGATTTCACGGTTTACGACTCTGACAATGACGGCTATGTCGATCTTGTATATGTGCTATGTGCGGGATTTGGCGAGAATGACCCGCCTGCTAAAACCATCATCCCCAAGGCGAGTGACCTTATATGGCCGCAATATGCATTTATCTCCGGTGGAACGTATGACGGCAAGCGTGTTGGTCCCGTTGAGTACAGCAATGAACTTGACGGCTATTACTCCACCGTTGACAACTCTGTTATTGCCGGTATAGGCATAGCCTGCCATGAGTTCGGCCATGCGCTGGGACTGCCGGACATGTATGTTACCAAAGGCGGTTCGTCTCACAAGCTTCTCGGCGGTTGGGATATCATGTGCTACGGACCGTATAACAATGACATGCACACGCCGCCGTCGTTCACAGCTTATGAGCGGTTCTATATGGGCTGGCTTACGCCGACTCTGCTCACCAAGCCCGATACCTTGCGGCTTGACCCTTTGGATACGAGCAATAAGGCATATCTTATCTCAGAGAACGACAAGCACAACCTTGATGGTCTGTACCCCGATACGACCGTGTTCTACATGCTGGAGAACAGACAACAGCAAGGTTGGGATATCGGTATCCCGGGCAGTGGCATGCTCATTACCCGAATCAATTACCAGTCCTCCAAGTGGTCAAATAACACGGTGAACAATGATCCGTACAACTTAGGGGTTGACCTGATTGAAGCGGACGGACTGACGCCGTCCACCGATGAGTATGATGGCTACTTTGGCAAAGCAGGTGACGCGTTCCCCGCCGGTGCGAACGAATACACCGGCATACCGGAGCATGCCATAACGGATATTACGATGGATAATGGTATAATATCCTTTGTCTATCGGGGAGGTATTCCTGCGGATACCGATTCGGTAATCACACAGGTTTACATACCTGCTGTGGAAAGACCGATGATGTATAAGACTATCCGTGACGGACAGTTGTTTATCCATTCCGGCGGTCACATATATTCCGTTTATGGAATCAAGCAGGACAATTAACAATCAATACTCAATACGATGAAACGATTCATATTCTCTATGGTAGCGCTTATTGCGCTTAGCCTTTCCCTTTTTGCCATTCCGGCGCGGCGTGGTGCCATGACGCTCACGCAGCCTGACGGCAGTCAGCTGACTGCTTATCTTCATGGCGATGCTTATTATCATTATTACACCACAGCCGACGGTAAGATGCTGCAGCGTGATGCCGAAGGATTCTATCGCGCTACTGCTATGCCTTCCGACGAAGAGTTACAGGCACGCCAGAACAATAGTCCGCGTCACATAGCCAAACAGCAGCATGGCTCGGAACTCAATCTGGCACCACGCGGACTGATTATCCTGGTTAATTTCTCCAACCTGTCATTCAAGACCGATATTGCAGAGATTGACTCGATGATCAATGGCCTTAACTACTCGCGCCGTTACTCCGGTTACGGTACTGACGGGCGACATACTATAATCACCTCATCCGGTAGTGCCCGTCAGTATTTTCACGAAACATCCTGCGGACAATACAATCCCGTATTCGACGTTATAGGCCCCGTAACAGTTTCGCAGAAGTACTCGTATTACGGAGGGAACAATAGCAATGGTGATGACAAGAATCCCGAGCAAATGGTCAAGGAGGCATGTCAGTTGGTGGACGATGAGGTTGATTTTAGCATCTATGACAACAATAATGATGGCTACGTGGATTTCGTGTACATCATTTATGCCGGCTATGGTGAAGCCGATGGTGCCGGCGATAATTACATATGGCCGCACAACTACTGGCTTTCGGCAAGCAATGTGAAATGTGTAGTGGATGGCAAGACTGTGGATAACTACGCGTGCTCCAACGAGATTGATTACACCAACCGTCAGCATGACGGAATAGGTACGTTCTGTCATGAGTTCTCACATGTGTTAGGTCTGCCTGATCTCTATGTTACCAACAATGGGACACACAAGACGATGGGCTCGTGGGACATCCTTGATTACGGTCCTTACAACAATGACGGCAACACTCCTCCTCATTACTCGGCATACGAACGGTTCTTCATGGGCTGGCTCAAACCGGTTGTCATCAACTCGGCATGTGATATCGAATTGCCGGCATTATCTGAAGTGAATACTGCTGCGTTGCTTACATCTTCCGGACAACACAACGGCGTAGGTAACAACCCCAACCCCACCACATTCTACCTGCTTGAGAATCGTCAGAAGAAAGGTTGGGACGCCTATCTGCCAGGTCATGGAATGCTTATAACCAAGGTATCGTACAGCCAGAGCAAGTGGGATGATAATACGGTCAACAACACACGGTCGTCTATGGGCGTGGATATCGTTGAGGCAGATGGTTCGGCACCGGCCTATGATGAGGATGATTACGACAACGGCTATTTCGGTAAGTTGAAAGATGCATACCCGGCTGGTGCAAACGCATTTACCAAACTTAATGAATATCAGGTTACGGATATAACAGAGACAAACGGAATAATATACTTCAAAGTCAACGGTGGTGGCGAGACTATCCTGCTTGATGTTGAGAATTTGGATCAACCCAAATCTCTCACTACGAAGAAAATTTTCCGCAATGGTCAGATTCTTATCGAACATAACGGAGAATTCTATGACCTGTTAGGTAACCGTCAATAATCAGACTTTATATACCTATGAAACTCATTTCCTACAACGTCAACGGAATCCGCTCTGCGTTAAGCAAGGGCTTGCTGGATTGGCTTCAAGCAGCTAATCCCGATGTGTTTTGCATCCAGGAGAGCAAGGCGCAACCCGAACAGATTGACACCACCGCCTTCGCCGAACTCGGCTATACGAGTTATATCCATTCGGCAGAAAAGAAAGGGTATTCGGGTGTCTGTATTTTCTCCAAGCAGCCGGCAGACAAGGTTGTTGCAGGGATGGGAAATGACCGTTACGACCGTGAGGGGCGCGTACTGCGAGCCGACTTCGGTGAACTGACGCTTATCTGCGTATATGTGCCGTCCGGCACGACAGGTGATATCCGGCAGGAGTTCAAGATGGACTTTTTGGAGGTATTCCTTAAGTGGCTGAACGAACTACGCCGTGAGCGACCGAATGTTATTATCTGTGGTGATTTCAATATCTGCCACAAGCCGATAGACATCAATCACCCCGAACGCCAGAAAGGTGTCAGCGGATTCCTGCCAGAGGAACGCGAATGGATGGACCGTTGGCAGGAATCGGGACTGGTGGACACGTTCCGTGTGTTCTGCCAGGCACCCGAGATGTATAGTTGGTGGTCGATGCGGTTTGGTGCACGGGCAAGGAATGCCGGTTGGCGTATTGACTACTTCTGGGTGAGCGAGTCGCTACGTGACCGTTTGCGCGACGCACGTATTCACAGTGATGTCGTGCATAGCGACCATTGCCCTGTATCGCTGGAAATAAACGAATAAGTTATGCAAACGCTTCGAACTGAACATCTGGTAAAGAAATACGGCAAGCGAACCGTTGTCAATGACGTAAGTATTCATCTTGAGCAGGGCGAGATTGTCGGTCTGCTTGGTCCGAACGGTGCCGGCAAGACGACCACGTTCTATATGACAACAGGTCTTGTGACTGCCAATAATGGCAAGATTTTCCTCGATGACCGGGACATCACTTCGTACCCTATGTACAAACGTGCCCAATTAGGTATAGGTTATCTCCCGCAGGAGGCATCAGTCTTCCGCAAAATGACGGTTGAGGACAATATCCTTTCCGTTCTGGAGATGACGACATTCAGCAAAGACTACCAGCGCGAAAAACTGGAGCAACTCATCAAGGAGTTTAACCTTGAGCACGTGCGCACGAACCTTGGCGACCGTCTCAGTGGCGGCGAACGACGTCGTACAGAGATTGCCCGCTGCCTGGCTATCGAACCGAAATTTGTCATGCTTGATGAACCATTTGCAGGTGTCGATCCTATTGCCGTACAAGAGATTCAGGACGTGGTATGGCGGCTCAAGGATAAGAATATCGGTATCCTGATTACCGACCATAATGTGGATGAGACCCTGTCTATTACCGACCGTGCATACTTGTTGTTTGAAGGCAAGATACTCTTCCATGGTACCCCTGAAGAACTGGCGGCTAATCCTGTTGTCCGTAAGAACTATCTCGGTCGGGACTTCGAATTGAAACGTAAAACCAAAGAGTGAGAACGTCTGCTGTCATAGTCGGTTTGATATGCATGACCTTTCTGTGCGGTTGTGCACGTCAGCCGGATATCTCACTCAGTGTACACGAGTGCGCGGCCATGTCTCAAGGTCGCGCATGTGCCACATGTTTCGTGGTCAACAATCAAGCATATGTTTTTGCCGGTCGTGATAGTGCCGACGAATGCCTGAACGACCTTTGGCGCTATACTCCTGCTACCGACAGTTGGGAAAACCTGGGCACGACACCTCTCCGTCCCCGTGTCAATGCTACTGCATGCGTGCATGACGGACAGGTGTTCGTCGGGTTAGGTTTTAACGGCCGTTACGGGAATGACAACTCTTATCTGCGTGATTGGTGGGAGTACACGCCGGCAACGAACACGTGGACCCAACTGTCTGACTACCCCAACACCTATACCGATGCCTCTACAGCTTTTGCCGATGATACCGAGTTGTATGTCGGCTATGGCTTCTGTTGGAACTACCGCCGTGACATGTTTCGCTATTCGATAGCGGAGAACCGTTGGTACACGATTGATGTCAATGTGTCCTTCGATGGTTTTCCGACACGTTCGTTCGGCGGTACAGGTTGTACCTGTCAAGGAAGACATTTCATGGGTACCGGCTACCGTCGGCGTAGCCTCAACTGGTGGGCGGAACTGGTGGATGGCACGCATTGGGAGAAGCGTGCCGATGTCCCCGGACAAAATCGTACACTGGCTGCATCGGCGGCAACGGAGAATTACATATATCTCTGTGGCGGACTGCACTACGGCGGTGTGAACACCACGGGCGAGGTGCTGGAGGATATACGTCGTTACAATCCCGCAACTGACCAATGGCAATGGGTGGCAGTGATGCCTGAGCCGTTGTGCAACCATATATGTTTCGCCATTGGCGGGAAGGTCTATTGGGGATTGGGAGAGAACGATGAATATCAAGTAATCAACCGTCTGTACTGCATTGAGGAGTAAGTGGCTTGTCATAGTGTTGTTGCTCTGTGCGAGTGCGAGTGCTCGTGACTTGAGTTGGGACTGGTGGCCGACGGCTATCCGTGACGGCGTGTCTGCCGGTACAGATACCTTGCGATACGGTTGGGATGTGAGTGCGTTGGCTTCGAGCGGTAAGTTTGCGCCGTTCTGGCTTCAGAGTAACAGGAATGGTGACATCAGCAGCAGTCCGTACAGCGGCAATCTAAGTCTGAATATCTACAAGCAGGACGTTCATCATGAGCGTTGGTGGGATTATGATTTCGCTGTGCAACTGACGGCGCGGGTACAGTCACGTATTCCGGGTAGTGCATTCGCGACGCAGCAACGTGTCGTAACGGAATATTTTAATTTGCTGTACGCGCATGTGCGATTGTATATCTTTGATATCACGGCCGGTATTAAGCCAATGATTTATGAGACGCAGGACACAGCACTCAGTATGGGTAGTCTGGTCTTCTCGGGCAACAGTCATCCTATCCCGCGTGTGACGATTGGCATTGACCGTTATGTACCATTCCCCGGGTGCTACGGGTACTTCGAACTCAAAGGCGGACTGACACATGCATGGATGACTGACAATGTGTATATGCGCGGCAGTTACATGCATCATAAGTGGTTGGGGCTGCGAATAGGCGGACGCTTGCCTGTGAATATCAGTTACGAGTTTCACCATGCTGCACAATGGGGTGGTATCAGTCCGAAGTATGGTGATATTGGCAGTGATTGGCAATCGTATATGAATGTCTTTTTCGCCCGTAGTGGCGGAGTGATGCGCAACGACCAGTTGAATGCGCAAGGCAATCATGTCGGCAGCCAGCAACTCATGCTCACCGGCAAAGGCGAAGGATGGGAACTGAGTGCCTACTGGCAGAACTTCTTCGAAGACAATTTTGCTGCAATAGGTGACGGACAGAACCTGTCGGACGGACTATGGGGAATCTGCCTCAAGCAGAATCGATGGCCGTTCATCCATGGGGTGACGTACGAGTTCCTGAACACCACCGACCAGTCCGGACCGTGGCACGACCGAGATGGCTTGTGTTATGCCGGAAACGACAGCTACTATCGCAACTCGGTGTTTGTAAACGGTTGGAACTATTTCTACCGTTCAATAGGTACACCGTTCATTACTTCGCCGCTTTACAATGACGATGGTACGATATACACGCTCAACAGCCGTGTACGTGTACATCATGTTGGTGTGAGGGGAGATATTTACGGATTTATGTACCGCATCAAGGCATCGTACGCCCGTAATTATGGCAACGATAACACAAGCCGCGCTGTCATTAGTGACAATACAGCCTTGCTGCTTGAGGTGCAGAAACATGTCGAGCAGGCATGGGGACTGGATTTCGGTTTGCGTCTGGCTGGTGATTTCGGTACGCAATGGGGCAATCAGTTCGGTGCCCAGATAAGTGTCAGCAAACGAGGGATTATTACGCAATGGTAAACAATAAGGTACATATCATAATGCCGGTCAAGGATTCGCTCCAGACAGCCGAACAAGCTATTCGTGCGGTTGTTGCTGGCGGATATGCGCTGACGGTTTATGACGACAATTCGACCGTCGAGAATGCTGCACGGTTGGATGCTTTGAGTGAAGAATTGGGCATCCGCGTAGTGCACGTGGGCGAACACACCGGCCATCCCTCTCCCAACTACCGCTGGGTGCTGATTGATGCCCGACAGCATTGTCTCGCCAAGGGTGAACATCTCGTCATTGTGGAGAGCGATGTTATAGTCCGTGAATCAACGATTGGCAAGCTTGCCGATGCTGTAAACCCTAAGATTGGCTTGGTTGCAGCCGTCACTTGCGACGATAGCGGACGGATAAACTTCCCCTATGAGTATGCGCGAAAGATTAAGTCAGACGGCGTTTGCAAGAAGCGTTTCTCGTTCTGCTGTACTTTGCTGACGAACGAGTTTCTGCAAGCATATGACTTTGCGGAGCTTGACCCGATGAAGAACTGGTACGACGTAACCATCAGTCATCTGTCGCGGAAGTTAGGTTTTGACAATATTCTACAGGTCAGCAATCCCGTATTGCATAAGCCACACTCCAGCCGACCGTGGAAACAACTCAAGTACACCAATCCCCTGCTATACTACTGGCGCAAACTCACACAGCGTCGCGACAGAATATGAAACCGCTTGTATCCGTCATAGTACCGATGTACAATGCAGCGCCGTTCATTGTCGAGGCGCTGGAGAGCATCATGGCATCCACCTATCGTCCGCTGGAGGTGATAGTGATGGATGATGGCAGTATGGATGACAGCCTGCGTGTGGCACAGGCGTTTGCTACCAATCATCCCGAGGTACGCGTATTGAGTCAGCCGAACGCCGGTGTGAGTGCCGCGCGAAATAACGCTATACGCGTGGCTAAAGGCGAATGGATACTGCCGGTAGATGCCGATGACAGGATAAGTCCCACATATATCGAGCATGCAGTGGTGGCTATCTGCGATGATGTACGGATCATAAGTTGTCGTGCCGAGTACTTCGGTGCCCGCCAAGGTGAATGGCGCTTGCCCGAGTTCTCGCACGAACTGCTGGCGCGCAAGAACATGATTCACGCCTGCAGTCTGTTCCGCGAGGCGGATTGGCAACGTGTGGGCGGCTTCTGCGAACAGGAAATATATCGTGAGGACTGGGACTTCTGGCTCAGTCTGATGGAGTTGGGTGGCAGATATGTCCGGTTGGACGAAGTGGGATTGTACTACCGTATACAGGAAGGTTCGCGCCGTACGAAAGCGAAGGTGCAGAAACGTCTGATAGTGGATGCCGTCAATCGACGCCATCCGGCATATATGCAACAGTATCTGGGCGGGCCGTTGCACTACCATCGCTCGTGGTCGAAGTTCCTGAACCGTTTCCGCTGTGTCAGGCAGGTAGGGGAGTTCACGCGCTGGACAGATGGTGATATTATCTTTCAGCGGCGTAATACCTTGCGGTTGACTGAAGGAGTGGTGGTCAAGCAGTTCGCTGTACCTAACCTGTTGCGGGGAATATGGTACGGCATGTTCGCCAAGAGCAAGGCACGCCGGAGTTACGAATACGCGCAGCGGCTAAGCGGCTTGACGCCTGCACCGGTGGCGTACAGGGAAGTGCGCGTGTGCGGAGTGCTGCGCGAGAGTTGGTATGCTTGCCGGCAGTCGGAGTGTGTACATACATTCAACGAACTGATAGGCGTGAAGGATTATCCGCACCGCGAAGATATACTGGCAGCCATCGGCCGTTTCACAGCGCAGTTGCACATGCAGGCTGTGCTGCATCAGGATTATTCGGGAGGAAATATCCTGTTCAGCGATGATGGCAGCCGGATAGAGGTGATAGACCTCAACCGCCTCTGTTTTTGCCGTCAACTGACGCGTCGGCAACGTCTGCGTAACTTCGAACGGCTGAACATTGACCGCGAGGCGCTACGAACGATGGCTGCGGCATATGCCGAAGTGATGGCTGAAGATGCGGTCGCGGATGCCGAATATATCATTGCCCATCGTTGGCGCAAGCATGTCAAAAAAGGAATAACGAATCTATGAACAGATATCAGGACATAATTGGTCGTATCAACTACGCACTTTTTCTTGTGGCAGCGTTCCTGTTGCCGTTCCCGCAACTGCCTATACGTTATGCGTGTGTGGCATGGGTTGTAGGTTGGTTTCTGGAGGGACGCTGGCTGCATCGCCCCTTACCCATCCGGCAGAACAAGACGGCTATACCGTTCATTCTGTTCGGCCTGTGGTATGTATGGCAAGCCGCATCGTACTTCTGGTGTGCCGACAAGGCCGCGTGGGGCGGAATAATGGAGCGCTACCTGACATTTGCGCTGATTGTACCAATCGGCCTGTGGGGCGTGAACAGGTATTATAATGTGCGTCAGACAGGCAAAGCTCTTGTCCTCGGTTGTGTGATAGCGGTGCCGGCTTATGTGCTTTGGATGGCTGCGTTGTACCACCATCCTGAGTGGGAAGCGAACCTGCACCTGAGTGAGCCGTTGAAGGTGTATGGAGATTGGTGGACGTTCCTTTCCGAGAACATTTCTCTGTACAAGCACCGCCTGTTTCTGTGCAGTGTAGAACTGTTCGGCGTGGTGGTGGCAGTGCAACTGTGGCATAAGCAGAAGTGGCCTCTGCTGATGACCTTGCCGGTTATGCTGTCGGCCATCCCACTGACCGCTTCGCGGCAATCGGTGCTGACTGTAATAGCAATGGCTGCTGTGGGAATCATTTGCATGCTTCCGCACGCCTATCGATGGTGGGTAGGCGCAGGAGTTGTTCTGCTGGCATTGTTTGTAGGTGGCGGAACACTGATGTTGCATCCGCGTATGCAGCAGTTTGAACTGAACGAGTTAACCGAATTGCGTGAGGTCAGTCTTGAACATGAATCACGGCTGAACATTTGGGCAATCGCCTTGGAGACGCCGAAAGACTACCTTGCACACGGCTTGGGTGCAGGGCAGAGTACCAACTATCTTGTCGAAAAATATAAGGAGAAATACTTCAATTACTACGCTTCCAAGCGTTATAACGCCCACAACCAATATCTGGAGCAGTTGATGGAATTAGGTGTGCCGGGACTGCTGTTCTTTCTGCTGATGTGGCTGTCGGTGCCGTTGTGCGCCAAGGGCAAAGGCCGTCCGACAGCGTGGCTTTTCTTTGCCCTGTTTGTCTTCAACATGTTTACCGATTGTATGTTCGGTCGTTTCTGCGGCATCGCCCTTTGGGCTGTCGGAATGCTATTTATTCTTCTCCAGTCCGACACTGAGCGTCAGCAGTAACCCTCGCGGTATGCACAGGCTGAGCGGGTAACGGCTATCTGATACGCCTTTGCCCGTCGCACCGTCGTAGTACATCGCATGCTCGTTCAGTTCGGTGGCAAAGTCCCATATGTTATAGCATACCGCTTGCACGGCAAAGGGGACGTCACGTACCGCGCCGCGGTACGTGAGGCGCAGGTCAAAGTTGAAGAACGAGTCCGTGCGCTCGCCGAAGTTCCCGTCCACTACGTTGATGCCCCGTGTGTTCGCTGCCCAGACCACGGCTTGCGGACAGCCGCTGCCGTCAGCCATTGCCTGTAGCCTGTAGTGCGCTATCGGTGTGCCGTCACGGAACTTGCCGCTCAGGCTCAGTTGCCAGTTCTCGGTGATGTTAACACCTAACTGCAGCCGGGCAATGTAGGCGCGGTCCTGATTCAGGCGTCCGAGACTGCGGATGCCCGTATCCGTCTGCTTCATGTTCGCATCATTGAGCGCAGCGTTCGGCGAGGCGGTCGATTCACTCAGCACCTGTATGTCCTCCGTCTGCACGCCGTTGCCCAAAGCCGATGCGCCGGACAGACAGTAACTCTGCCAACTCATCGAGAAGAACACTTTCCGTCCGTTATAACTGTATTTGATAACGTTCGATGCAAACACCGGCGTATCCCAGAATCCCGTGCCTGTCTTAGGTGAGGGCGCTACCTCGTAGTACCGTTCCCCGGGCTGCATGGCATATACCGGATAGGTGCTGCCGTCCGCAGGTACGGGTGTATAACTTAACGCTTGTCCGTCAGCCAAGCGCACCGACCAGGTGTTGTAATACTTCTTGATGCTCGACAGGATGCTTATCTCGTGGCGTCCGATGGTGAATACGATAGGTATATCCATCGCCATGTACTGCGGCTGTTGCAGACCTTTGCTGATGCGGTGGTATCGTCCGCCGGTGGTGGTGAGCAGCGTACCTGTACCGGCATAATTGACCTCTGCGCTAAGGTACTTGTCGCTCAGGAACTGCACCGTCTCATATGTGTATGGGATGCGGTAGTTGGCGGCAATAAGGTCCATCTTGAACCACTTCGCCGGTTCGATATGTATGTCTGCTTTCGCCTCCCATGATGGTGTGACCACCGACCGCTGACTGAGCAATATGCCGTCCAGCGTTGCCGCTACACTGCCGCGCAATCGCAGCCACGGCAGTACGGCATAATCCGCTTCAATTGATATGCTGTTCTCCAGCATCCCCGAGGCAAAAGCTTCGCTGTGCCAGTGGTAGTCATACAGGGGTAGCGGCGCCGGCATGTTGTAGCCTTGCAGGTACACGCTGTTCCGCCAGGTCTGTTGTGTGGGTGCAAACACCAGAAGCGAGTTGTATGTGTCCAGATGTACTTTCAGCCACGGCAGGATGGTGTAGCGGTAGTTCACCGCCCAGTTCAGTTCGTGCGTGTGTCCGTCGGGGTACCACGGCTCAAAGCCTTCTCCGTCCACATCTATGATGTTCCTGCTGAACGTCATGTCGCGGTGTCTGTTGTGCTGCATGGCGTAGGTCAGACCGGTGGTCAGTTGCCCTTGGCGTCCGGCATCTTTGCGGGCATATAGCGAGAGGGAGACGTTTGCCTGACGGGCTACTTCGTTGTCGTTGTACCCCAGTTCGCTCAACCCGTCTTCCCTGTATTCTGCCCGAAGGATATACCCTATTGCATCCATCGCATTGTTCTGTGGCAAGGGCAGCTTGCCGTCCAGCTGCACGTTGTAATAGTCGGCATCATAGGTGCCGGTTATGCCGTCGTAACCGTAACGCAGTTGTCTGCGTCGTCCGTAGTCGGCACGGATATGCTGGGTAAAGACTGAGTTGTGTGCCCGGATATTGTACACCACATCCGCCGTGGCGGCACCTACCGTGTGTTTGCGCAGGCGGAGAGGTGTGTCATCCTTCAATCGCTTGATGGCGGACAGCCCTTCCTGCAGCTCCTGCAGCCACTTGGCGGAGTAGGCGTAACTGCCAATGTTCCCCGCTTGACCGGACAGTTGCACATGTGCCTCACGCAGGCTGTCTGTCTGCCAACTGACTGTCCCTCGGTTGTAGTCGATCTGCATCGAATGGGCAAACAGGTCCGCTTCGTACAGGGCATTGCCTGCCTGAATGCGGCTGTCCACACGAAAGCCGTCCAGGTAATACTTGTTCCAGCGGTAGGAGTTGCCGTTGATGGAGAACAGCAGCGGCTCGGGTGTCGCCCAGCCGCCGGTGGTCTCAACCTGATAGGTCGTGACGTCGCAATAGTTGTCCAGGTAATGCTTTAGGTCGCCCCATTGGTACCACTCCCTCATCCATTCGCCCGTCACACTGTCCACACCCATATCCGCAGCGGCGAACAGGTGCAGAGTGGTGACAAGGCAGGTTATGAGTGTCCCGAGGCGTTTCATTTCAGGATGTCGATATTATAGGCGAGACCTATGCGTACATGGTGGAACGGATAGTCCTTGATGCCCCATTGGTACTGCACGTACGGCTCAAAACCCTGTATATGTCCGGCGGCGCGCACCTTCAGGCTCATCGGGGCATCGCCGTAACGCTCCCAGCCTACGTAGCCGCCCCAGGTGGCTTGCAGCGAGACATACTCATGCCTGAGCGCGGCTTGCAGACCGTACATCACCGCATCGTTCTGACGTGCGTCGGCTGTCTGCCAGCACAAGAATCCTGCCGAACCTGCCAGACGCAGCGTCACCGGTCCCATGGGGAACGACTGACCGATACTTGCGTCGAAGAAGTACCCGGGGGCATCGTAGTGACGGTGGCGTTCGTACTGTCCGCCGCTGGCGGTCTTCACACCTACGCGCAGGGTCATCTGAGGGATGTACTTCGCCTTCTCGCCCTTGAACCAGTCGTTGTGCAGTATCTGTATGTCTGTGCTCAGATACACGTCGCCCGCACCGCTGCCTGTTCCGTCGGCCTGGTTGTACCATTCATATACAGGCATCCATACGGACAGGTTCGCCCATCGGGTGAACAGCGGCACATGCACTCGTGCAAACAGGTCGGCTGTCCGGCTGCCGTCCTGATAGTTCCAGTAGCCGTCAGCTGCCAGTTCAAGCCGCAGTTGGTCATACGTCCTGCCGTCTGACATGTCGGGGATGGGCAAGGCGTTCGGGCCGAAGAACGCCGGAGCCACACCTGTCGGCGTGAAGGCCTGCACCAAGGCAGGCGCAGCGGTCAGCAGAACGGCTATAAGCCACTTATGCGCGGAAGGTAAAGACATAGTTCATGGTGAAGTTCCATATGGTCACACAACCGATGGCTATCAGTTTGCTCAGGTAGAAGTTCAGGTGTGCTTTCTCGTGCAGCAGGTAGATGATCAGGTTGTTCAGTCCGAGTCCGACGAGTGCTATCAGCACGAACGAGATGTACTCTCTTGCTACGGCGTCACTTTGGCTATGGAAGGTCCACCACCTGTTCCACAGGTAGTTGTTCGTCGCGGCGAGGAGGAACCCGAGGGAGTTGCTCACATACTTGTTCCAGCGCAACTTCTCCTTGCAGAGCCACGTCACGCCGAAATCAACCACCATACCGCTCGCGCCCACTATACCGAAGCGGATGAATCGCGCCAATATGGTCAACCAACTGCTACTCACGCAGGTCCTCCTCGGTTAAGCAGTCTGTCAGATAGACCTTGCCGTGACGCCTGACGCAGGCAGGCTGACCGAGCAGGTCGCGCTCCAGGTGCAGCAGGTCGAATTGGGTGTAGCGGTTGCCCGCATTGCGCACGAGCACCGCCTGGTCGTCGTAGTAGAACCGGTAGAATGATGTCTGCTGGAACGAACCGTCAAACACCACAGGACGGTTGTCTGCCTCGGCATGGATAGCCTCGCACATCTGCCGGCTGCCGGTCAGTCCCGTTTGCGGCGGCAGGATGTTCAGCATCAGCACCACGCGTGCAGCAATCACTATCACCGCAAACACACCCAGGCTGATGGCAATGCCGCGTTTCCATATGCGCTCGTCCTCCGTCAGCAGAAGGATGGCAGGAATAGATGTGACCATTGTCCAGTGCGGCTCAACGTGCCCGCGGAAGGTCATGAGGAAGAAGAACACCTGAAATCCTATCAGCGTCATGCCCATCGAGTGACCGAACGCATCCCCGTGACGCAACTGCATCCAGCCTGCCCAGAGCATCAGTCCCCATACCAGCGGGTTGAACACCGCCCACTGGTTCGGTATGAACTCCCGGGAGTAGAGCGGCATGTACTCTGTTGAACGCGATACGAGATGATAGGTCATTGATGGGAAGCCGTTGCTGTACTGCCACCAAAGGTGCGGCAGCATCAGCAGGGCTGTCAGTCCGACAGCTAACCAGCACTTGCCGTCACGCAGGAGCGACAGGTTACCCAGCACGACGAACAGGATAACCAGCACCGCCATGTACTTGCTGTACAGCATGCCCGTCATACTGATGACCAGCAGCCACGTCAGCATCCACGAACGCTCGTCCAGATAACGGCGGTAGGCGTAGTAGAACAGAGCCGCGAAGAACAGCAGCGGCGCATCGGGTGTGGTGATGAACCCGTAGGCGGTGAACATAGGGATGGATGCTGCCACCAGCACGAACCGCCAAAGCATCTTGCCCTCGTCGTTCCTGTGGTAGATGGTGCGCCATACGATATACACCGTTGCCACATGCAGCAGCACGGTGGCCAGACGTACGCTCAGTTTCTTCAGCAGCAATGCCCAGCCGCTGACCGCTATGCCCGATGAGGGCACCAAAGCATTGCTCAGGGACGTCAGCAAGGCTACCATTGGCGGGTGGTCGAAGTAGCCCCATGCCAGGTACTGACCGTACAGACGGTAGTACGCCTCGTCAGCATGGATGTCGCACAGCATCGCGCACAGCAAGTCCAGCAAGCCCCACACCAGCAGCGCTAACCATACATACGACTTATTTCCGCTTACTCCTTTCACCTGTCAATTATCAATTGTCAATTACTCCAACCTCCCGTGGCACTGCTTGTACTTCTTGCCTGAGCCGCAGGGGCACGGGTCGTTCGGACGGGGCTTCTTCTCCACATGCAGCGGCATCGGCCGTTGCTGCTCGCGCGTGTCACGTCCGGCTGCTGCGGCTTGTCCGCTGCGTTGTGCCGCCTGGTCGGCTGCATCCTTCTGCGTACGGTAGCGGCTGTAGTCCTGACGCTGCGGAGCCTGTCCCTGACGGACGTTCTCCGGTGCCTCGGTACGTATCTGTCCGCGCAGCAGGATGGCTATGGCGCGGCGGTTGAAGTTGTCGAGCATGCCCTTGAAGATATTGAACGACTCGAGTTTGTAAATCAGCAGCGGGTCTTTCTGCTCGTACGAGGCGTTCTGTACGGACTGCTTGAGGTCGTCCAGTGCGCGCAAGTGCTCCTTCCACTCGTCGTCGATGACGTACAGCAGCGTGCGCTTCTCAAACTCGCGGATGACCTCCTTGCTGTCCGTCTCGGCGGCGCGCTTCAGGTTGCAGCTCACGTTATAGACGTGACGTCCGTCGGTGATAGGCACGAGGATGTTCTCGTACATCTGTCCCTTCGTCTCATACACCTGCTTGATGACAGGGTTGGCAACCTGCGCCAGACGGTCCATCTTGCGCTTGAACTGCTCCAGTGCGGCTTGTGCCAGCTCTTCGGACAGAGCGGACTCCTTCTTGCTGCGGAAGGTATCCTCGTCAAACGGCACCTCCATTGCGAACACCTGCATCACATCTTCCTGCAGGCCCTCGTAGTCGGGCATCGCGCGGTAGTTGGCGACAACGGCTTCGGCGGTGTCGTAGATCATGTTCGTTATATCCACGCCTATGCGCTCGCCCATCAGGGCGTGACGGCGCTTGGCGTAGATGACGTTACGCTGCTGGTTCATCACGTCGTCGTACTCGATGAGGCGCTTACGGATACCGAAGTTGTTCTCCTCGACCTTCTTCTGCGCGTTCTCGATGGACTTGCTGACCATCGAGTGTTCGATCATCTCGCCCTCCTGCATGCCCAGGCGGTCCATGACTGCGGCGATACGCTCCGAGCCGAACATACGCATCAGGTCGTCCTCAAGCGATACGAAGAACACCGAGCTGCCCGGGTCGCCCTGACGTCCTGAACGTCCGCGCAACTGACGGTCCACACGGCGGCTCTCGTGACGCTCCGTACCGATGATAGCCAATCCGCCGGCTTCCTTCACCTCCGGCGTCAGTTTGATATCGGTACCACGACCGGCCATATTCGTGGCGATCGTCACAACGCCCTTACGTCCGGCTTCGGCCACGATCTCGGCCTCGCGTTGGTGCAACTTGGCGTTCAGCACGTTGTGCGGGATATGACGCATCGTCAGCATCTTACTCAATAGTTCGCTGATCTCGACGCTGGTCGTA
>JAFSXJ010000068.1 GCA_017444065.1 Paludibacteraceae bacterium
ACATATTGCCATATATGCGGAAAGAAAATGTCCGGTAATGACTTTATAGATGCCGCCCATCCCTTGTGCCACGATTGCTGGTTAATAGAAAGAAGTACTATCAAATAACTCATGCCCGATGTTTTGACATGGTTAGAACCGATGGAGTAAAAAAAAGTAGTTAATTAGAAGACAATATTTAGCATCTGGAAAAAAAGAGGCGTAAAATATGCTAAGATATGAGATGGTTATGGAACTTTTGATACAGTTTTAAGACACGTCCTAAAACAAAGAATTACAATAGTTCGTTTTGAGACAGTTTTAAGACATGTCCCAAAAAATTAAAACTCTTTTCCCATGCCCGATGTCCTGACACCTGCACAACGCCACCGCTGCATGTCGCATATCCGCAGCAAGGCGACCAAACCTGAGATACTGGTTAGGAAATGGCTGTGGGCGCACGGATACCGGTACAGGCTGAACGTGAAGAGCGTGCCAGGCAAACCGGATATCGTCATGCGCAAATACAGAACGGCGATCTTCGTCAACGGCTGTTTCTGGCACGGTCACGAGGGATGCAAGCAATTTGTCCTGCCAAAGACCAACACCGACTTCTGGCAAACAAAGATAGCCCGCAACCGCGAACGGGACCGACAGAACTACCAGTTGCTGCTCGACGCCGGCTGGCAGGTGATAGTCCTCTGGGAATGTCAGTTGGCAAAGGACAGACTCGAAAACACCATGCAGCAAGTCGCCGTGGCATTGAATGAGAATTATATAAATATTGCAAAGCTAAAGACTGCAAAGAAGAAACATACAGCTTCGGAATCAGGCACCGATTAGACAAACTCACCTATGCTCAAACGTGACCACATACAAGGCGCATTGCGCAACCACGGCATCATCTTCTTCGTGTTCGGAGTGCTGATGGCGTTCGGCATCTGGGCACTGCCGCAGATGAGCAAGGACGAGTTCCCGCAGTTCACCATCCGTCAGGCGGTGGTGGCTGCCGTCTATCCGGGTGCGACCGCCGAAGAGGTGGAGCAGCTGGTGACCGTGCCGCTGGAGGCGTTCATCAACAGTTACGAGGAGGTGGAGAAGACGCAGACCTTCTCCCGTACGCACGACGGCGTAGCGTACTGCTATGTCATGCTCCGCAACTCCGTCCGCTCGAAGGACGAAGCCTGGGCGAAGATGCGCGCCGGACTGAACCTGCTCAGGAAGACCGGTCTGCCCGCAGGCGTGGCGGAGGTGGTGCTGATAGACGATTTCGGCAATACGGCGTCTATCCTGCTGTCGGTGGAGAGCAGCGAGCGCAGTGTGGCGGAGCTGCAGACGTACGCCGAACGGCTGACACGTCAGTTGCGCGAGATACCCGAGATGGGCAAACTCAAGATCCTCGGCAGCCGGCACGAGCAGATAGTCATCACGCTTGACCTGCAGCGTCTCGCCTCGTACGGCATCACGCCGGCTGTCCTGCAAGGGCAGTTGCTCCTGCAAGGTCTGCGCACCGTAGGCGGACAGGAGGACGGCGGACGCAGCCTGATAGTGGATGTGCCCTACAGCGGCGAGTATGAGATAGCCCAGCAGATCATCCGCACTGACCCCGTGACAGGTGCCGTGCTACGGCTCAAGGATATAGCCACCATCGAACGCCGCCTGCCCGAACCCGACCAGCGCATCGTGTGCTATGATAATCGTAGCTATGAGCGAAGCGGTCTTTCTGCAACGCAATCTATGGGGACCCCGACAGACGCTTACGTTAGTGCGTCTGGTGGGGAGAGCGGAGGCAATGGTGCGCCTCATTTTGCAGGGCAAAATCACTTAGCACCATTTGCCGAACGCGTAAGCGGTCTGATAATAAGTATGGAGATGACACCCGGGAACAATATCGTCGCGTTCGGCGAAACGGTTCAGAAGGTGCTGGACGAGGCTGCCGCACAGTTCCCGCCGGATGTGCGCCTCAACCGAGTGACCGACCAGCCGAAGGTGGTAGATGACAGCGTACGTTCGTTCCTGCGGGACATACTTATCTCCATCCTGGTGGTGATTGCGGTCATGCTCCTGCTCTTCCCGTTGCGCACGGCACTTGTCGCCAGTACGGGCGTGCCGGTCTGCATAGCCATCTGTCTGGGACTGATGTACCTGACGGGCATCGAACTGAACACGGTCACTCTGGCCGCACTGATCTTCGTGCTCGGTATGATTGTCGATGACTCGGTTATCGTGATTGACGGCTACACGACCCTGCTGGACAAGGGCTGGTCGCGTTGGTACGCCGCTACGGTCAGCACCCGGCAGTTGTTCGTGCCGATGAGCCTGGCGACCTGCGCCATAGCGGGCATGTTCTTCCCGATGACGAAGATCATCACCGGTCCGTTGGGTGAGTTTGTGCAGCTGTTCCCGTTCGCGGTGGCGTTCGCGTTGGGCGCAAGTATCTTCTACGCCGCATGGGTCACGCCGTACCTGTCCACACAGTTCATCCGTCGCCGGGGCGAGAGCAGCAATGCCTTTGAGCGTGGGCAGGAGCGTTTCTTCACTCTGCTTCAGCGGGGCTACAAGCGTCTGCTGTCGTTCTGCTTCCGCCGGAGGTGGTTCACCTATATGCTGCTGGTTGCGGCGTTGGGACTGGGTGTGTTCTTCCTGTCGCGCTTGCACATGCAGCTCTTGCCAAAGGCCGAACGCGAGATGTTCGCCGTGGAGATCCATCTGGAGCAGGGAGCGACGATTGATGAGACGGCGGCACTGACCGACAGTCTGGCGCGTATGCTCATCACTGACCCGCGCGTGCGCACCGTCACCTCGTTTGTCGGACACTCGTCCCCGCGTTTCCATGCCACCTACACTCCGCAGATGCCGGAGCCGAACTATGCGCAGTTCGTGGTGTGCACGTCAGACTATAACGCCACAGCCGAACTGCTGCGCGAATGGACGCCGCGCTATGAGCATTGGTTCCCCAACGCCTACGTGCGTTTCAAGCAACTGGACTATCAGGTGGCGCGCAATCCGCTGGAGGTACGACTGACATACGCGCCGTTTGTTGACCCGAAGGAGCATGAGGCGACTATGCAGCTGTATATTGATTCCATCAAGGCGTATATGGCATCGCTGCCCGAACTGCGCTGGGTGCACTCCGATTACGACAGGATCGTGCCTGAGAGCCGTATCACGCTCAAGGCGGATGAGGCGGCACGGCTGGGTATCACGCAGGCATCGCTGTCGTTGTACCTGGCTACTGTCAGTCGTGGCGTGACGCTCACGCAGATCTATGAGCATGGCGACAGCCATCCCACGCCGGTGGTGCTGCGCTTCGACCGACAGGCAGGCGCGGGCGATCCGCAATCTTCAAATCTCGAAATATCAAATCTTGAAATCCCGACGGCTACGGGAGCGTGGGTGCCTTTGCGTCAGGTGGCGGACATATCGCCGGCATGGCATCACACGTTCATTGAGCACCGCAACGCCGTACCGACCATCACCATCGGTGCCGATCTGGTGGGCAACACCTCGCAGGTGGCAGCGGAAAAGACCGTGCGGCAGTGGCTGGACGGCTTCAGGCAGAGACATCCCACGGATGCGATAGGCATCGGTTACGGCGGTCTGACGGAGTTGAACGGGATGATTGTGCCGCAGATACTGTGGAGCGTGGCGGCGGCACTGTTGGTGATGTTCGTGCTGATGCTGTACCATTTCGGCAAGATCAGACTGGCGTTGCTGGCACTGTCCTCGGCGGCACTGTGCGTGTTCGGCGCGTTCCTCGGGCTGTGGATCTTCCAACTGGACATCTCCATCACAGCCGTGCTCGGCACGGTGTCGCTCATCGGTATCATCGTACGCAACGCAATCATGATGTACGAGTACGCCGAAGAGCTGCGCCACACCCAGGGGCTGAATGCCAACGATGCCGCTTTCCAAGCCGGACTGAGACGTATGCGTCCGGTGTTCCTGACCTCGGCGACAACGGCGCTTGGTGTGCTGCCGATGATCATCGCTCACACCAGCCTCTGGATGCCTATGGGCGTAGTCATCTGCTTCGGCACGATCTTCACCCTGCCGCTCACGCTGACCGTGCTGCCGGTGCTGTATGCCCGACTGATGAAGTAATAGGAACCCCTAAAATACAATAACATGAATAGATTTGTTTATCTGTCCGTTCTGCTCGTAGCTTATGTGCTGACGATGCACGCATCGCTCGTGACGTACACGCCTGACAACACAACCATTTTCAGAAACCCCGAACGCGGGTTTACCGAGGAGTTGAGCCGCAAGGTTTCAGCCAGCAACCCGAATGTGGTCAAAGGTAACCTGAGCAGCAACTGGGGTCAGAAGGATTATCAGAGCCTGGCAATGGTGCTGTACAACTTCAACAAGTTCAAGGCAGAAGACCTCCCCGACGAGGTGCTTGCAGGCTTTGACGAGGACATGCAGGAGCTCCGTAAGTACGGATTGAAGATTGTGCTGCGCTTTGCCTATACCGAGAGCCAGAGTGACAACGTGGATGCCACTCCCGATTGGGTCGAGCGTCATCTGGTGCAGTTGAAGCCGCACCTTGCCGCCAACGCCGATGTCATCTACACCATCGAGGCAGGGTTTATCGGCTCATGGGGCGAGTGGTACTATACGTCCAACTACGGCAACGAGAGCCAGCACATGAACGCTAACCGCCGTCGGGTCATTGACGCTCTGTTTGCCAACGCGCCGGAAGACCGGTTCATCCTGTTCCGCTATCCGATGATAAAGACCGAGTACTATGGCGACTCCCAACCTCTGACTGCCGAAGAGGGCTTCAGCGGAACACAGCGCGCACGCATGGGTTGCCACAACGACGCTTTCCTCAACAGCTGGGGCAACGATGGCACTTACGCCAGTGATGACAAGAGCGATGACCCCAAGGTGCGCCAGTATGTGGCCACGGAGACACTCTACGTCCCTAACGGAGGCGAAACGAACGTAGAGAGCAGTTCGTCAGCGGAAAAGGTCTATGCCAAAGCACCGACAGAGATGAGCGAGTACCACTGGTCGTTCTGCGGCCGCTCGTATGCCACGGCTGTTACTTCGCGTTGGCGCAGCAGTGGCATCTTTGACACACTGCTTGTATATATGGGCTACCGCTACAACCTGATTGACGGTCAGTTCAGCGACCAGGCAGCGCCCGGAGGCAAGATGAATGTGACCATTCGTCTGCGCAATGCAGGCTACGCACCAATATATAACGAGCGCACGGCGTATGTCGTACTCAAGAACGATAGCAAGTCCTACAGTCTGCCACTGAAGGCCGACGCACGCCGCTGGCTGCCGAACGGCGTGATGAGCGCCATCAACGAGCAGGTGGCAGTGCCAGCCGAACTGCCGGAAGGCACATACCACCTCTATCTGCACCTGCCCGACCAATATGCGTCGCTGGCGTCAGACCCGCGCTACGCCGTACGTCTGGCTAACGCCAACGTATGGGACGGCGATACGGGGCTGAACGACCTCGGGGCAACCGTCACTGTCTCCAACAGCGCACCGACTGACCCGGGCGAGTTGCCGGAGGTGGTCATCGACGCGCTGCCTGCGGTTACCGCCAGCCCTGTGGCACGAAAGGTGATTGAGAACGGTACGATGTATGTCGTAATGGCTGACGGAAAGAGATATTCGGTACTGGGACAATAATAACTTATATTATGGAAAAGATTAATACCATTGTTTTTGATTTGGGCGGCGTATTGATAGACCTGAATGTGCCGCGCTGTGTAGCCAACTTCAAGCGCCTGATGGGCGAGGAGAATGTGCGTAACGTGCTGGGTATTGATGACGAGGGCGAAGGAGTGGTGGCAGTCAGTGCCGCTACGCTGCAACTGATGCACGACTACGAGTACGGGAACATTTCCACCGACACGTTCATCGCCACGCTGCTGGAGTACTGCTACCCGGGCACAACCGCCGAACAGGTGCGCGAGGCATGGATGAGCATGCTGGACAATCTGCCGCAGGCGAAACTTGATTATATAGCCTCCTTGCGCAAGGCAGGCTACCGGACTATACTGCTGTCGAACTCCAACCAGATGCACTGGGACCCGATATTCGAACAGTTCCACCTGGACCGTTACTTCGACTGCATCTTCGCCTCGCACCTGCTGCACATGGGTAAGCCTTCGCAACAGGTATTCGAGCACGTGGAGCGCGAGGCGCAGATAGACTCGGCGCATACCATTTATGTGGACGACCTGGAGAAGAACCGTGCCGCAGGCGAACGATTCCTGGGATGGCGGACCTGCGGGAGCGTGGATGAACTGAAAAAGGAATTATCGAAATGACGAAATCCCGAGATGACGAAATCTCGAAAAATACAAACACCATGAAAGAGATACTTAACCATTTCGCCATCCCGAATGAGGTGGCTGACCCCAAGCCGTTGAAGATAGGCATCATCAACGACTCATTTATCGTCCGCGCAGCGAAGCCGGGCGAACGTTCGTATTTCCTGCAGCGCATCAATCACCACATCTTCCAGAATGTGGAAGGCCTGCAGCGAAACATACAAATCGTGACCGACCATATCCGCCGCAAACTTATTGCAGCGGGCGAGACGGACATTGACCGCAAGGTGCTGGAGCTGGTGCCCACGACGGACGGCAAGTTGTACTACAAGACGCCCGAAGGAGACTACTGGCGTGTGTATGTGCTGATAGAGAACGCCACGTCGCAGGAGAAGCTCACTCCGTCATCGGCCGAACTGACGGGTGAGGCGTTCGGGCGGTTCCAGTGCCAACTGGCTGACCTGCCGTTCAGCGAACTATGCGAGTCCATTCCGAACTTCCACAACATCGAGTTCCGCCTCTGGCAGTTGGACGAGGCACTGAAAGCCGACGTGGCAGGCCGCAAAGCCGCATGCGCGGATATCATCGAGGCGATTGACCGTCGCCGTGAGGATATGTGCCTTGCCGAGCGGCTGTTCCGCGAGGGCAAACTGCCCAAGCATATCAACCACTGCGACACGAAGGTGAACAATATCCTGTTCGACCAGAGCGGCAAGCCTATCTGCATTGTTGACCTGGACACCGTGATGCCGGGATTCGTGCTCAGCGACTTCGGCGACTTCATGCGTACGGCGGCTAACACCGGCGCGGAGGACGACAAGAACCTCGACAATATCCACGTCAACCTGGAGATATTCGAGGCTTATACACGAGGTTATCTGCGGGAGGCGACGTTCCTGACGGAGATTGAGAAGCAGTTGCTGCCCTACGGCTGCCGCCTGCTGAGTTACATGCAGACCGTACGGTTCTTCACCGACTGGCTGAACGGTGACACGTACTACAAGATTCAGTACCCCGAGCACAACCTTGTACGCACGCGTGCGCAGTTGCGCCTGCTGGAGGAACAGGAGAAAGTGGCCGATCAAATGACCGCCATCATCAGAAAACTACAATAGATTATCGAAATCCCGAAATACTATGGAACTATTGATTAATAATGTCAACTGGCCGGAGAGTTTTCCTGAGAAGCCGGAGGTCAAGGTCATTGTCAGCAACGATTGCGAAAACCTGTATTTGCATTACTTTGTCAAAGGCGAGCAACTGCGTGCTGTGACAGCCGAAGACCAGGGACCGGTGTGGGAGGACTCGTGTGTGGAGTTTTTCTGCCAGGTGCCCGGCGATGACCACTATTACAATTTTGAGTGCAACTGCATCGGCGCGATGGTGGCTTCGCGCAGGTTGAGCCGAAACGAGGATGTACGAGTATTGCCACCCGAAGAGATGTCGCAGATCAAGCGCAAGTGTTCGTTCCCGCGCGAGGTGATTGAGGAGAAAGACGGCTTGTTTGAGTGGGAGGTGGAACTGCAGATTCCGCTGCGGCTCATCTTCCGCGGTAAGGAGCCGGTGTTCCCGCAGACGCTACGGGCGAACTTCTACAAGTGCGGCGACAAGACGAAGAAACCGCATTTCCTGAGTTGGCAACCAATACCGCTGCCCAAGCCGGATTTCCATTGTCCGCAGTTCTTCGGCGAGATAGAATTATTATAGGTCAACAATTATCCAAATTGCCAATAATCAATTGGTCATTCGTCCCGTTGCCCCAGCATGGTGAAGATGCCGGACGTGTGGCGGATATACAAATGTCCGTTCTGAAGGAACTTCCGAAAGTACTCGGGAGTTCCTTCTGTCGTGTCCAGCCCATCCTGTACGTTCTCGGACTTCCATTGTGCGCCGGCATCGGCTGCGGACCAGTTACCGCGGTCATCAGCCGCAAAGGCGGCGTAGTAATACACCTCTCCCACCACGGCTGACGGGTCGGCGCAGGTCTCCGCCTTGCCGCGGTAGATCTCTGTGCCGTCGGTAGGTGAGGCGGGGAAAGAGTTATCCTTGCGGACGATGACTGTCTGCGCAAAGTCCGGCGCCGGATAGATATCGCCGCTCAGATGCAGGTCGTCCAGCCAGAACGTGCCGGCTACGGCATCGCCGGTCGATACGCCGAAGGAGATGCGTACCACACCTTCCATCTGGTTGCGCTCGTCAGTGTTGCTGTACCAGTCAAACGCCAGCAGGCTGCGCATATCCAGCGTCACTTCCTGCCAGTCGGTTTTTGAGAGGTTGATGCTCTCGGTGTACCACCAGTCTTCATGCCCGGCGGACATGTTCTTGCACACGATACGCAGGTCGGTGCTGGTGCCGTTGCCTTTGAGGCGAAAGGTGAGGGTAGGCGTCTGATGCATGTCTGTGGCAGCATCGAACACAAAGTCCGCGGATGCGGTAGCCCAAGCGGTAGTGATGGCGTAGTCGCATTTCAGCGCACCGTCAGCTATGCTGACAGCCATTGTGGCACCGTCTTCGCCCACAGCTTCCATCTGTCCCACGCCGCCGCTGAAGTCGGTGAGCAGGTTGTCCAGGTGTACCAGATGGGTCGGGTTGCGCCATGTGAGATGATACCGGCCGTTGTTCTTGTATCCGCCGAGAGACGTCGGCGCAGGCGGCGGAGTGGTGTCTTCCAGCAGACTGACCTCGGCCGTGTTGCCGCCCATGAAACTCTTGCCGCCTGATGTGATAACGGCATAGATGTAGTAGTCACCCTTCGGGTAGATGTCGCGTGTGTGCCACATGTATTTCTCCTCCTTGCCCGACAGACCGGTCACGATGGGCGCCATGCCTTCCACACTGGTGGCGCCGGCTGTCTGCGAGTAGTAGAACGATACCTTGGCATCGCCCTTGGGGTCGAACGTGAACCAGCGGAGCATAATCGAGTCCTCCACACTGACTTTCTTCGACGGCACGGTGAAGTTCACCGACGGGTTGATCACCTCGCCGTCGTGCAGGAAGGTGTATTTGTAGAATATGTTTCCCACCGAGTCGTATGCTGTCAGGGCTATCTTCGATGCATCGGCTGACATGTCTAGCGTCGAGAAGCAGGATATCTGCTTGTAGAACATCGAGTACTGGTAGTCCTTGAGCTGCTTCTGCTGGCTGTAGTTGGCGTTTCGTCCGCAACCCGGGCGCACATAGTGCACGCCGTCCTTGTAGAGGTGCTCAAACGAGTGGTCGTCGCCGGATAGGGATATGATGCGTTTGTTGTAGGGTGCTGCTGCGTACTTCTCGAAGAGCGCACCCATCTGCCGCGGCTCGTCCGCCCACTGGCCGTGGTAGCCGGTGGTGTGAACGCCGACGTGGTGGCAGATGATAATCCACGGGCGCGTGCACGTATTTAATACGGAGTCAGCCCAGTGATACTGACGGCTGCCGGGCAGGAAGTCAGGACTGGAAGGATCGCCGTTGATGTTCAGCATAATCACGTCGGCGTTGCCATATACGAAGTGGAAGTACGCCTCGCAGCGCGGGTCGATCGTGTCGCCTTCGGATACGCCCTCGTGCGGGAACTGGTGGAAGTAGTCGTAGAACGACGACCAGCGGAACGTGAACGGGTCACCGGTCTCGTGGTTGCCTGACGAGGACATCACGGGCACCTGGCTGAGGAACTTGGCACCCGGACTGAAGTAGTAGTTGTTCCAGTTGCGGTCGTCGCCCTTGCTGCTGACGAAGTCGCCGTTCATGAGTGCAATGTCGCAATTGAGGTTGCAGATGAAGTCCTGCATGTTCGACCAGTTGTTGCAGGCGTTGCCGTGGATGTCGCTGATGGTGAATATGCGGAAGGCAGTGCCGGGCTCGGGTGCAGTCTTGGTGCTGCTGACCTTGTCGAAGCGGCGTGTGGCGCTGGCGCCTACGGTAAAGTAGTAACGGGTGTTCGGCTGCAGGCCGGTCAGTGTTACTACATGCACATAGCCTTCGCCTGTCACGTTCCAGCCGCTGTTGGTCTTGATTTCTTTGTCAAGATGCTCCGGGTCGGTGCCGTAATACACGAGTGCATCGGTGGCTTCGGTCTCGTCGTTCATCTGCCAGAGCACCTTCACCGAGTTCGTGGTCGGAGCCATCGAGTAGGGTTGCTTGTAGGGAATGTACGGGTCACTGCTGCTGTCATGTGACTCGGCAGACACGCCCCAACGCGGGTCACCGATATTGCTGCCGTCCGTTCCGGCACCTACGGCCGGACTGTTCTTGTATAGTTGGAAGTTGCCTGCATTGGCATCCACAAAGTACGGGTTGCGGTTGATGCAGTCGACGGCTTTGGCGCCGGTGCTGGTCTTCACCGGAGCATTGCAGGCGAGGCTGTTCTTTGCGTACGAGTCAGAGCCATAAACGGCGTAACTGACTGCGCCGGCGCGTTCTTCGGGGTTCATGAAGATGCAGTTGGTGACATGGGCGCCGCCGATGTTCGCCAGATAGACGCCGCGCGTGTCGTTGCTGTTGTAGAACGTGCAGTGGTCAATCTCGCAACTGACATCCAGAGGGATAATGTTGTTCTCGTCGCCTGAGTGCAGGTAGATCATACGTCCTGTGCCATGTTCGCCGCCGTCGAAGGTGCTGTTGCGGATAAGCAGGCTCTTCACCTGCAGCGGTGTCTTCGTGGCTGCTATGCCGCGTGCGGTGTTGGCAGCGTCACCGCCCATCAGGAAGATGCAGTTGTCGATAGTCAGGCAGTCGATATAGGGACCGGACTGGTCGGTGTTGTATGCGCGGATGAAGTACGAGGGGCAACCGCTGAGTTGGCAACCGCTGACGGTCACATTGTACGCCGTTGTGCCGGGAACCATGCGGATGGCTTCTCCGGTGCTTTGGATAGCAATGTCCCGGATGGTGAAGGCAGCCTTCACTTCGAAGCGGCCGGAGAGTTTGACTACTGGTTTTGTGCCCTCTGCGGCTTTGATAGTGAGCGCGACGGTCGGTTTGACGGAGGATTCGGTATATTCGCCGTTCGAGAGGACGAGGATGTCGCCTGCTGCGGCGTTGGTGACGGCAGTCTTCAATGTACCCGAACCGGGATTTACATTGATCGTTGCAGCATGGAGTGCGGCTGCGCACAGGAGCGAAAAGATGGAAAGAATATATCTATTCATATAATACAAATAATTACATCCATTTACACACATATTTTACACTTTTCAATGGATTTTAGGCATCCAAAACTACACTTTTCAATTGAAAAAAGCAAGCAAAAACTACACTTTTCAATGATTAGGGTAGTGATTTATGCAAATTTAGCATGCAGAGGCTACAAATATAGGTGGTGAGCCGGAGGATGCACCACCTATATTTGCATGGGATGATGGATTAGTTCGGATCGAATGATCCGGGGTCTTCAATCTCGCCACCAAACTGCAATGTGCCTCCGCGAACTGAACCGGCACAAATAGTGCTGATGGAGTTCATTGACTGATACGTCGTTTCGGGTTGAATATAGAGCTTTTTCATAACATTTACAATTTAATCATTTACCATTTACGATTTATATGTCCATTTAGCCATTGAGTCATCTAACCTTAACGCCAAATGCGTTATAATAAGCTCCATCTTTAACAATAAGCAGTTGTCCGTCGTCGATGAACTTTCGGACGTTGTTGCCAAAGATTTCAGGTAATTGGCCGCCAATAAGTCCAATATCTGTTGCAACGGTTTCTTCATCCATCACGAGACGTGCACGTTTTGGAGCACCGGCACCAGCTTTCAATGTGAAGTATGCGCGTAACCCTTTAATAGTAATATCAGCACTTGAGAACTGGAGCTTGTTATCCGAACCGAGGAAGAGATTGTTAACATTGCCGTCTATCGTTTGCTTGATGAACGTTCCTATGAAGTCAGCATTGTCCGTTGAGGTAGAATTCAACGTCTTGTTAATAGTTACGCCAACGAATTTAGGATTGTCGATATCCTCGGCAGGGTTGATGAGGTAAGGCTTGCCCGCCTCCATTGAGCTTGCATCGCTAAAGTTCAGGTAAAGGGCGTAACCATCTTCCTCCAATGACGAGGAGGTCAACTGCTTTACTTTTGCTCCCGGGAAGACGCGTGCCATCTCTGCTGCACTCACTGCAAACGGCAGGCAAATGGTATTGTACTCGCCACCATTGAGTGAACGGGTGAGTTGTACATCGGTTGTCTCGCCATTGGTAATATCGTCAAGGTCTTCAGCTGTTTCGGAAATTGAAACAGGCGGTGCAACAATAGCCGCAATATTCCTTACACGACCATGCGAATAATTATATGTGTTCACAATTTTAACAACATATTCGCCAACAGGCAATACTATAGGATCTGTAGCAAAAGATTTGTCTCCTTTACTTAAAGAGGAGCCTGTTCCGTCTTTCTCACCTATCGTTTCAGATTCACTGCTATTTAGTACAGTTATCTTATAGTATTGACCATCACTAGATGAAACATTAGCAGTAAAGATGTACGAGCTCTTTTCTGATACACGTATTTTCCACTTAGCCCATTCCTGATCATTGTATCCCTCGGAACCTCTTGGCGTGAAGAGTATGGAATCAACAGCACCGGTCTTGTCAACCCAAGCACGAGTACTTAATATTGCATCTGCCGGCACAAGTGTTTCCGGTATATCAATAGTTGCACCACCAGCGTATGATGCGACCACATTCAAAAGACGACTCTTAGCATAATTATAAGTATTGCGTACTTTTACAACATAGTTGCCTGCTGCCAATTCTACTGCACCTGTACTAATAGAAGCACTACCGGACGGCATGCTATTGTCCGCATGAGAAGCAAGTTCCGAAGCCTCATCGCTACTAAGCACCTTTATTTCATACTTCTGACCTCCGTCATCACGGAAAGTATTAGCTGTAAAGTTATATCTGCCAGCCTTGGTAACTTTTATTTTCCACTTAGCCCATTCTTGATTGTTATATCCTTCTGAACCTCTCGAGGTGAAAAGGATAGAATCGACAGCGCCGGTCTTGTCTACCCATGCACGCGAACTTAGAAGAGCATCTTCTGGCACCAGTGTCGCCGGAATAGTGGTAGTTGCGCCACCTTCGTATGTTGCATCAATGCCTAGAACTCTACTTTCTGCATAATTGTATGTATTTCGGATTTTTATTACATAATTGCCGGTAGCAAGTTCAACCTTGTTTGTGGTTGTTGTCCGCGTGCCAGTGCTTATGCTATTATCTGTGTGGGTGAGAAGTTCGGAGCTCTCATCTGCACTAAGAACTTTTATCTCATATTTCTGGCTGCCGTTCGGGCGACATACATGGGCTGTAAATTTATAATAACCTGCTTTGGCAACACTTACGTTCCACTTAGCCCATTCTTGATCGTTATATCCTTCCGAACCTCTCGGGGTAAATAAGATGGAATCTATGGCACCGGTCTTGTCCACCCAAGCGCGCGAACTGAGAAGTGCGTCAGCGGGTTGCAATGTTGCCGGAATAGCAATGGTTGCCCCATTTACGTAAGTAAGAGTTATTCCGCGCAGTTTACCTTCTGACCATTGAATTGTATCCGTTACGGAAATGTAATACTCGCCTGCTTCAAGTCCAACCAAGTTGAGTGAACCGCCTGCCTCAGTAGTGTTGGAATACCCTGAATTATGATCCACTTTTGCACTCCGCGCAGTAGCAATCGTTTCGCTCGTAGAGGGATTGATTACAGAGGTTCGGAACATATATGTGTTGTTACACTTCATGTCGAGCGTAACCATATATATGCCATTGTTGACAACATTCACTCTCCATTTTGCATAACCTTCGTGAATAGTGCCATCCGGCCAATTTATCCATTCACCATCAATCAACGCTTTCGCATTATCAGATTGCGAAAATCCTTCTGAAGCAGCAGTAAGCGTTAGAGAGGTAGATTTTGTTAGTTCAGGAATTGATGCATTTGCCATGATGGCAAAGGCGAGAACTGGGATAAGAAGGAATAATTTCTTCATGGTATATAAGTTTTTAATTAACGATATTGGCGGGCGCAAACGGTTGAGCCCGTTAAAAACGATGCAAAGACACAAAAAATATTCCGTATGTGCAGGCGCGGGCGATATGTTGTGAAACATAAAACAGAATTGTCAGGTGCGTGGTTGGGCGTATGC
>JAFSXJ010000069.1 GCA_017444065.1 Paludibacteraceae bacterium
AACCCGACAATGGCATATATCGACATCTGGGGATTCATCAGCGACAACACAGGGCTGAGCAACGAGATTGACTACATAGGCTCGAATGGCGTATATACCACGGTCAATAAGGCTACAGCTACAGCCGAAGCAGGAACGGATGAGATAACCAATCAGGAGCGCTACCTGCCGCCTATGCATGCGATGGTGGTCAAGGTCGCTGCTGAGGCTACATCGAAGACCGTGACGCTCGATGCCAACCGTGTGGTGACCGAACCGAGTCAGATAGTGCGGCCTCTTGCTGCACCGAGCAGGAATGCAGCAGGACGCAGCAAGGGCATAATGACCGTCACCGCCGTCAACCCCGTCTCGCCGATATGCACCTCAAGGCTGCTGCTCGGACAGGGCTATCACAATGATATACGCGATGGCGAGGATGCCGTGCTCACTACCGTGAATATCGACCGGTTCTCGACCGCCACGCCCTCCACGCCGTTCAATATCTACGCGGCGGAGGGAGGTTACGGACTGAGCATCGACCTTCGCGACGAGGTAATGAACGTGCCCGTGTCGTTCTATATGAGCGAACTGCCCTACGACCCGACAACGCTGCTGTGGTTCACCGGAGTGAATGCTATTGACGGCTCACTGGTGCTCTACGATGCGCTCACCGGCAGCGAACGACCGATCATCGACGGCATATGTCTCGCGATTGCCACACCGGAGTACAGCCATCAGACGCGGTACTTCATACGCCGACGTGGATATGACCCGAGCGACCCGCAGGGGAACACCACAACAGCTATCAATAACAGCACCAGCGACACAAGTGAACAGCAGACCGCTGTTAAGATAATCAGAGACGGACACGTGTTCATCCTGCGCGACGGACACGTCTTTACACTCTTCGGACAAAAACTGCAATAGAGCATCTTTTTGTTCATGAATCAAACGAATTAAACGAAATGATACATATTACTTACAAACTACTTCTGACGGCATGTCTGCTTTGTGGCTTCTGCCATGTGGCGGTATTTGCCTATGCCTACGACCGGAACGCGCAGTCCGCATCGGCCCAGGCGTTGGTCAGTCAGACTGCGGCATCCGGCATCTGGCAGCAGTCATCTGGCAGCAGTCAGCAGTCCGTAACTGTGCTGGGCGATGAGTCGTATCCGGCGTTTAACTTCCAGACAACATCGCCTTATGGTTCGACGGTGGGCAACACCTCGGGCGGCATGACCATGCAGAAAGGTCCGCGACGCTCCAGCCCATGGGACCCGCCAACCGATAACCCTATCGGCACCGTTGATAACCAGACACCCATCGACAGCAGCGGCAGCGATAGCGCGCTTATCTTGCTTGTCGCAGCACTCATGTACGTGCTCTGCCGCACGCACAAGCGGCGCGTGAAAGCCGTACGAGCTTAAAAAACAACAAGCGCACCCTGATTCGTTTCAGGGTGCGCTCTTCACAATTAGCGTCAGCGGAGATTTTTAATTGCCCGCCTAAGACGGGGCAATGTCGAGTCATAGTCGGGAGTAAACCCCATTTTCGACCATTTACAACTTTACTCGTACGCGGGGTTGTACGCTTCCGTTGTGTGGTACTCGACGCTCACACGTACCTATTGCCAGGACTCAGTCAGAACTCGGACAAAACTCCGATTTGCCTCGGGTTCGCCTCCGATTAGACCCCGACAAAACCTCGAAAAAGCCTTTGCAAAATGGCAAAAAAATGGGAGATATGGGCGCAAAATGGAGATTTTAGGAGAAAATGTGATAAAAGATAACGAATAATTTGCAAATGTCGAGAAATATTCGTATCTTTATACACGCGTTCAAAAAACAAGAGCAAAACGACACAATATACATTAACCCATCTTATTAACGAAAAATCAAACAATCATGAAAAGACCTCTACTCTTTGTTGCTTTGGCAACGATCTTTGTCGCCAACGTGTTTGCGCAGTCTCCTGCCAAGCCTGAGTCTGCCCCCGCGGCGCCGACCGTGGCAGAGGAGCATGTGATGGCACTCTACTGCAATCATTACGAGGGCAACTGGTATAACAGAAAAGGACTGCTTTGGGGAGACTATGGCTTTTACGACGGATATAACGCTACTGCCAAGTGGTATCCAAGACGTTACCTCGCCATCGACCAGCTAACCGTTGCACCAATGATAGAAAACTACCGCACAGGTCTGCTCTGGCGGCTGTTCATGTCGTGCCCGGAGATTCAGGAAGGCCTGAAGGTGCTGGATATAACCTACACTCCGGAATAACTGTCAGAATACGTGAGGCGGCGTTTACTACCTGTTATCCTTATAGCCCTGTGCGCGACTTCGGTCTGCGCACAAGCGCATCATCGGGCGACCTACAAGCGTGACTTCGTCCGAGGAGCTGATATCAGTTGGTGCACCGAGATGGAGGCCGACGGGCGCCGGTTCTTCGATGACGAAGGACGCGAGACGGATATCTTCGCCCTGATGAAACAGATAGGCATGAACGCTATACGCCTGCGCGTATGGGTCAATCCTACTGCCTACGGCTACGGTCCGTGGTGCGACAAGGCTGATGTTCTGGTCAAGGCGCGAAGAGCCAAAGCGCAGGGGCTTGACCTGATGATTGATTTCCATTACAGCGACTTCTTTGCCGACCCGGGCAGGCAGCTCACGCCTGTCGATTGGCAAGGACTGACCTACGAACAGTTGCTTACGGCGGTAGCCGACCATACGCGCGATGTGCTGAAAGCTCTGAAGGACGAAGGCATCGAGCCGCGATGGGTGCAGGTCGGCAACGAGACGGCTACAGGCATGCTCCATCCGTTAGGGATGATCAACAGGGAACTGGGAGAGTCGGCTTTTGCCGATTATGTGCCGCTCAGCAACGCAGGCTATGATGCCGTCAAAGAGGTCTTTCCGAATGCGACGGTCATCATCCAGATGTGTAATACCAGTCAGTGGAAATGGTTCATCCCTGCGTTCATCGCCGAGTGCGGCAAGGCGGACATGATTGGTATGTCGTTCTACCCGACGCCGGAGGAGTGGAACGTCAATCTCGTTTCCGCTATCCACAGCAATATTATTGCGGCGCAACAGATCCGTTCGGCAGCCAGGGCTGTCAAGTTGCCTGTCATGCTTTGCGAGACGGGGTTCGAGCTGGGAAACCCCGACTTGGCGCGTCGGGCTTTGCAAGACCTGATTGACCGCCTGGCAAACATATCGGGCTGCGAGGGTGTGTTCTTCTGGGAACCCGAGACTGACGGCGTGTGGATGCCCTCGTACTACCACTCACTCGGCTGGAACCCCTACACCATGGGAGGATTCACTACCGACGGACGACCGACCGAAGCACTCATCCCGTTCGCGGAACATAAATAATAACCATAATAAACAGAATCATGAAAAAAAGTATTGTATTTGTTATACTCCTCCCGGCATTGATGTGTGTGGCGTGCAGCAAGCCTGCCGCTGACACGCAGGAGGCACAGATGAATGCGTTCGTCGATAAACTGATGGCGCAGATGACACTCGAGGAGAAACTCGGGCAACTGAACCTGCCTGTCACCGGCGATATAGTCACCGGGCAGGCACGCGAGAGCAATGTGGCGGAAGATATACGCCAAGGTAAGGTGGGCGGCCTGTTCAACCTCAAAGGCGCCAAAGCCATACGAGAGGTGCAGCGTATAGCTGTGGAGGAGAGCCGTCTGGGCATTCCTATTCTGTTCGGTATGGATGTCATACACGGCTACGAGACTGTGTTCCCCATACCGCTGGCACTGGCATGCTCGTGGGACATGGAGGCTATCGAGCGCTCGGCACAGATAGCCGCGCGTGAGGCTACGGCGGACGGTATCTGCTGGACGTTCTCACCGATGGTGGACGTTTGCCACGACGGCCGTTGGGGACGTATCAGCGAGGGCAGCGGCGAAGATCCTTACCTCGGCAGCCGTATAGCCGAAGCGATGGTGCGCGGCTACCAAGGCAGTTCGCTCGCAGACTCAGCAACGATGATGGCGTGCGTCAAGCACTTCGCCTTGTACGGGCTGGTAGAAGCCGGACGCGAATATAACAACGTCTACCCCGATGATTTTCATGCGTTCAACGAGTATATGCAGCCATACAAGGCGGCTGTTGATGCCGGTGCAGGTTCGGTGATGGCAGCGTTCAACACCGTGCATGGCGTACCCTGTACGGGCAACAAGTGGCTGCTGAACGACCTGCTGCGCAAGCAATGGGGATTCCGCGGGTTCGTCGTTTCCGACTACTGCGGACTGGAGCAATTGCAGGATCACGGCGTGCAGACGGACAAGGAGCAGAGTGCTATCCAGTGCCTCGAAGCCGGATTGGATATGGATATGGTTTCCGCCGGGCTGGTCGCTTTGGCGGATGCCGTGCGCGACGGACGTTGCAGCAAGAAAGCCGTCGACGCAGCATGCCGCCGTATGCTGCAGGCGAAGTACAAACTCGGGCTGTTTGACAACCCGTACAAGTACTGCGACACAGCCCGCCGCGAGCAGGTTATCCTCTGCCCGGAGCATCGCGCCGAGGCACGAAAGATAGCCGGCGAAAGCATGGTGCTTCTCAAGAACGAGAAGAACTTGTTGCCCCTGCAGAAGAGAGGCACGATAGCATTGATCGGGCCGCTTGCCGACACCCGCCCGAATATGTCCGGCACTTGGGCTGTGGCGGCTGTACCGGAGCGCTACAAGACTGTACGCGAAGGACTGCAGGACGCCCTGCAAGGGACGGGCGCCAAACTGCTGTATGCCAAAGGCTCGAACCTGATGTACGATGCGGCACAGGAAGCTATCGGCACAATGTTCGGGCGCGAGATGCGCGACGCGCGTAGTGCCGAGGCGATGCGTGCCGAGGCTATCAGCATAGCCCGTAGGGCGGATGTCATTGTTGCCGCTATGGGTGAAGCCAGCGAGATGAGCGGCGAGTGCTCCTCGCGCGTGAACATCGAGATGCCCGATGCGCAGCACGACATGCTCGTCGAGCTTGCCAAGCTTGGCAAACCAATCGTGCTGGTGCACTTTGCCGGGCGCCCGACCGTACTGAACTGGGAGACAGACAACCTGCCGGCTATTCTCGAGAGTTGGTTTTGCGGCAGTGAGAGTGCGGATGCTATAGCCGATGTGCTGTTTGGCGAGGTGAACCCCTCGGGCAAACTGACGGTGCAGCTGCCACGTCATGTCGGGCAATACCCGTTCTCGTACCGTCAGATGCGCACCTCGCGACTGAACCCCGGAGGCGAGTTCAACAAGTTCACAACCTGCTATGCCGACGTGAGCAACACACCGCTCTATCCCTTCGGCTACGGACTGAGTTATACGCAGTTCGCCTACACGAACTTCCTGCTCACCGACAGTGTCATGCCGCTTGACGGCAAGGTGGAAGCACGCGTGACGGTTACCAATACCGGCAGCCGTGCGGGTGCGGAGATTGTGCAACTGTACATCGGCGACCGCGTGGCGAAAGGTGTACGCCCATACAAGGAACTTCGCGGCTTTGAGCGCCTGACGCTGCAACCCGGCGAGAGCCGCGAGGTAACGTTCACGCTGGATGCTGACAGGTTGGGGTATTACGAACCCGCCGACCTCAAGTGGACACTCGAAGCCGGCGAGATAGAAGTGATGATCGGTGCCAACAGCCGCGACACTGAGATGCGTCTGCTGCACGTGCAGTAGGTTACTCAACGAATTGTAGCGTGGTGTTGGACGAATGACAGAGGTATTGCCATTGCGCCTTCACAACCCGGACATCAGCCGGTAGAGCAAACGGCTCGCTATACGTAGCCTGCTCGGCGCGACCGTCGGCAAACTCCAACGTATAAACGATTTCTCCTGCGGGATAGATGCGGTTCATCTGCACTATCCCGTTTTCGATGTGAATACCCGGTTGCATGAGGTGGAAGTTCGAGGCAGGAGCCTTGCCCGCAAGGTGCGTGTGCAACTTGCCTTCCGCCAGCATAGGCAGGTACTTGCCATAGACCAGATCGGCATATTCGGCAATGGACAGAGGACTGCTCTGATAATTCCATGCGCGTTCGCTCAAGCCGAACATCTTCGGATAGATCTGCCACTCGACCTGCGAGAACGAGCGGATAACCTCTGACCATAATTGCGCGCTGATACCGATAATGTTCTTGTGCTCCAGCTGCTGCCAGTCGAAGGCGTCGAACTCATCGGTATAACCTCCCCAGTTCAGACCTTTCTCCTCGTGCTGATGGCAGTAGGCGAAGTCGAAGTACAGATGGTTAGCCGTAGCCAGCACAACAGGATAGCCGGCATCAGCCATCTCTTGCGCTTTCTGATAACCGTTATGCCAGCTGTAGCAGATAGCGTTCGATTCGGGCTTGCAGAAGTGCGTCATCTCCTCCCAGCCTGCAGGCTGCAGGTTGTACTCCTTCAAAATCTCCAGTACGCCGTCAATAAACGTCTGATGCTCCTCACGGGTCAGCGCACCTTTCGGCACCTCATCGCCGCCTATATTAAACACCGTAAGCGGGTAGCCGGCTTCCTTGTGCATCGCAACGAATGCCTCTATAATCGTGCGCATCGTGGGCAGGGCTTCGGGGCGCGTCACGGCAATCACGTTGTCGGTGTAGTTCTGTGCGCTCAGGTACTTGCGTTGTTCAAGCACGCTGTCCGTCAGCACGCCGCCCATGGCTTTCTTGATGGCACGCATATGTCCGGGCATGTCTATCTCGGGTATGACGCGTATGTACCGCTCACCGGCGTAACGCAGGATGCGGATATAATCCTCACGGGTCAGATAGCCGTTGGCGGTAGAGTTCTTATCGCTTTTGTCCCAACCACCGCAGTACGCAGGATAGAGGCAGTCGGTCTCGTCGGTCGTGTAGCCGCGACTGCTGCCGTTCTGTGTCAACTGCGGCAAGGCAGGTATCTCGATGCGCCAGCCCTCATCATCAGCCAGGTGCAGGTGCAGTACATTCAGTTTGAGCGATGCCATCGCATCCACTACGCGGAGGATACTGTCGGCAGGATAGTAGTTGCGGCAGATGTCCAGCATCATTGCGCGGTGGTGCAGGTCAGGACTGTCACATATAAGGGATAGTTGTGTGTCCTCTGCCAACTGATCCAAAGTCAGATTGGCATAGTATAATCCTGCTTTATCGCCGTAACCAATCCAAACGGTGTCGTTCATTACCTCAATGAGATAACTCTCTGCTGGCAGCCCGCGGAAATATTCCACCCGAGGAAGTTCTCCGATTGGCAGGTGCGGAACATCTGAGAGTTTGTATGATTTAGGAGTAGGCAGTATCTGCAATGACGGCTGCAAAGGAGATTCATTTCCTTCGTCCCATTTGACGAGTTGCGGAACATTGTCGCTCAGTATGCTCTCAATGTACGCGAACATATATTCGCCATCGGCGTATGGCGTTTTGAGCCATGTCTCGATGCCACGCGTCATCTGTTCCTTGCGCGTGTAAGGCGCAAAGGTGCACGGGATGCTGACGGGCTGTTCTTCGCTCATCTCACCATTCTCTTTTTTGCACGTGCGCACCAGGAAGAACCCTTCGGGATGACTGCTCTGGCGAACAGCCGAGCCTTTGTAGCGCAACTTGTACGTGCGGCTCTCGCCGGCAGCGAGTGGCGTAAATGCGTCCGTCGGAGCGATAGTGTGATACGAAGCCTGTACCTCGGTCTCACGCAGTTCGTCGCCTTCGGCGTATAACGGGTGCAGCGACATCAGACTAAACCCTAAGAACCACCCTTCTTTCGTCATTGTTTGGTCCCTGTTGTTCGTGACTGTCAGTGCCGCCTCGCAGATGCCAGGCTCGACATCGTTGGCGAGCAGTTCCCAATGCAGGGAAAGCGGTGCTTCCGGTTGGCGTGAACAAGACATAAAGATGGTCAGCACCATGCTGACCATCCATATTATAGATAACGTACGTTTCATTTCGGACATTTGTAAGGGATGTACTCTGACAAGTTTACTTGCCGGAGTTAATCCACCATTTGCCGTCAACGAGAATCAAATCTTCGTTGTCCTCCTTGGTTGATTCGTCGCCATATTTCAGTGTGTAGGGAACTTTAGCTGTCTGGCCGTCCTCTGCAATCTCTGCTGCGCCAATCTCGAATGAAGCGATACCGCCTTTCTTTTCAACTTCAGCTTTGGCTTTTTCCTCAACCATGCCTACGAGCTCTGCTTTCTGCTCATCGGTCAAACCGTTCTTGAAGTACATTTGGTCAAGCATAGCTGCATAATCACCTTTCTGCATGGTCTGCAGATACTTCTTGGTTACTGCCTCAGGGGTGTTGGATGAACCACATGCTGCGAAAACCAATGCCACGAGGGCAACACTCATCATACGAAAGAACTTTTTCATAATGTTTTAGTTTTTAGGGTTAATAATTGTTTTCAGAGGTTTAACATATAAGGTTGTTTCACTCTTTTCCAAATCACCGGGGAAGATACATTCCCCTTCTTTGCTAAATATCCGCGGTGCATCGTGCCGGTAGCCGCCGGAAACGTCAATACCTACGGTCAGGTAACTACGCCATACGAGTTCGGTGCAATAGAGCATTGTGGTGTCTTCAAGCAGGTAGCTGTTGTCAAATACGACCTGCTCTGCCACTTTCCGAAGTGCGTACTTCGTTGCCTGTCGGGCTATACTGTCGCTGCAGTTCACCCTGAACCATGCACCTGAACGCGCCCGTTCGGGACAATAGAACACTGCCAATGGCTCCGCTTTCAGGTATTCCGGCTCATCCTCGCCCGGTACTGCATGCACTACCTGCCATATGCTGTTCACGCTATCGTAGTGCAGCAATCCCGCATGCGAATAGGTTGAGCGCCCGTTGGCTGTTACAGCCCGGCTCTCCATGCCCCAGCCGCATCGTAGCGCTATGTCTCCTTCGCGCCACTCGACGCTGTCACTCAAGTCAAGCTGTGCCGCCGTTTCATGGTTTTTGCACGCGCTGATAACGACACAAACAATTACAAAAAAGGCCGCAATGAAGCAGCCTTTTTTGATTTTAGTAGTTCGTGCGTTGCGTAGCAGCATAACTAATCTTCAGCGCGTAGGCTTTTCTCAGTTCCTGCTTGATATCCGCAATCACACCCATTCGGGTTTCCTTATCGGCTTTGATGCTCACGGTCATCAATCCTTGCTCAGACTCGTTCATAGCCGAACGTTCGTTGATGATGTAGTCGGCAATCTCCGACTTGTCGGCAAAGGCGTCGTCAAGTTGGATTCGTGTTTCCGAGCCGAACGCTTTCTGGAACTCCTTGGTAGGTGTACCTACGTAGATATAACGCACAAGGGATTTCTTCTCAAGCTTGGTGAGCTCCGTAGCCGACGGATTCTGGATGGATACCTTGTAGGTGACCTCCTTCATTGACGTTACGGACATGAAGAAGAACAACAGCATGAAGATGATATCGGGCAATGACGAAGTGTTCAGAGCCGGCATCTCGCGTTTTTCGTTTCTACGAATCTTTGCCATAATTAGTTCCCTCCATAGTTTTTCGGCTCAGCCTCGGAGATCTTCTGCGGATACACTTTCTGTATCTGCTTCTGCTGATCTTCGTCCAGCTCGTTGAAAGCCTTGTGGAAATACTTGTGTGCGCACTCGTCACGCAACTCGTTGTAAGCCGCTACGAGTTCATTTTGTACATCCAGATATGCCTGATACTGCGTATCCA
>JAFSXJ010000070.1 GCA_017444065.1 Paludibacteraceae bacterium
CCCACAAATGCAAATAATAACAAAGAAATTTGCAAATATCAAATATTTTTTGTAACTTTGCATCAGATTTTGGAAAAAGTGAGTAAAACCTATGAAAACTCCTTGGGGATCCGTCATCAACCCCACAAGGACCCCAATTGCAACACACAAGAACTTATCCCTAAATAAACCAAAACCAAGATAAACCCCGCCGTTGTCTGCAGCCCTCAGGGCTGACCTGCCTTATCCCGTCAGGTTCACTTCCATGCGAGCACGAAGCGCCCCTAACGGACTAAGTCACCCCTCTTCGAGGTGCTGTCAACGGCGGAAATAGACATAAAAAAAACAAAGCATTAACTATGAGAAAGAATCAAACCAGAAAAGACCTGGCAATAAACGGTCAGGCGCAGACACTTCACCCTCTGCTGCAAGAGATTGTTATCCGGCTGGAAGACGCCGGCAAGGTCGTTGTTGCTCCAGACGGACACCTGTTCTTCGAGCCTGACGTTACTGTCAAGACGCGGTTCGGCGCGATGGACATGAAGAAGGAAGGCGAGAAGTACGGTGTGCACATCGTAGTGCGGAAGGTAAGGAAGCGCGCCACGAAAAGCAAGTACGGAGATATGCCGTGGTTTCAGATCTACATATTGCCCATCGTGAAGAAGAACGCCAAGACGATGACGGAGAACGAGCGGCGTAACATGGAGATGAACCGCCAGGCGCTACTGATGGCGCATGCCGTGGAGCGCGACCCCGAGCAGGTTGCCGCATGGCGCGAACGGCACGAAGCCCACAAGCGCAATCCCGAGGGATATGCGAAGCTGTATCCGAACCTGTTCGGATTCCTGGTGGCGACGTTCCGGAAAGAGCTGGAAACACAAGAGATGCGTGCCGCGGATGCGCCATTGGAAGTGGCGCACACAGAACACCGGTCTGCATCGGATGCAAGTGTAACAGACAAAGAAAAAGTGACCGGAGTACGGCTGTGCGTGCCAAGGCAGATGTGCGGCATCGGCTGTGCGGTCAACCACCGGCGGAGTCCAATAGTGCTACACGCGCACTACACGCACTACACAAATCACTCTCCACGCGCGGCATAGGCTGAACATCGGATACGAAATGCGCAAATATACACTCTTTTGAAAAAAAATACGTTTATACTTGCATAATTCAAAAAATTTTCGTATCTTTGCACACAAATTGACGAACCATTAAATATCAGCGTTATGGATATTCTTATTCTTGTACTTTTGTCGCTGGCGGGCATATTGCTGCTCGTGCTGGAACTGTTCCTCATTCCGGGAGTCGGCATAGCGGGTATAGCCGGCGGCGGCTGTCTGATAGGTGCCGTGGTGTATGCGTACATGGCTATAGGCGCGACGGCGGGACATATCACATTCTTTGTCATACTGGCGGCTACGGCTGTTGCAATCTACGTATTCTACAAGAGCAAGGCTATCGAGAAGATGGGTCTGGACACAAAGATTGATGACACCGTGGAGTTGGCATCCCCCGGAGGCAAAATCACCCGTCTGCAACAGGAAGCCGAAAAACAACGCGAGGCAGAAGAACCGGAGGAGGCAGCCGAAGAGGCAGCCAAGACGGCTACAGAGGAGGCAAAAGCGTAAAAGCATGCAGATTGTTTAACCTTATAATACTATTGTTATGGAAATATTACAAGTCATTCTGATTGTACTGCTGGGCATTGCGGTCATCTTGTTCTTCTACTACGTGCCGTTCATGCTGTGGATCAACGCTCAGGTGAGTGGTGTGCGTATCTCACTGATTCAGCTGTTTCTGATGCGCATCCGCCGTGTGCCGCCCACCAAGATTGTCAACTGCCTGATTGAGGCACACAAGGCGGGTCTGGAAGATGTGAAGCGTGACGGATTGGAGGCTCACTACCTTGCCGGCGGACACATTGAGCGCGTGGTGCATGCCCTGGTCAGCGCAAGCAAAGCAGGTATCCAGCTGCCGTTCGGTATGGCTACGGCTATCGACCTTGCCGGTCGTGACGTGTTCGAGGCGGTGCAGATGTCCGTCAACCCGAAAGTGATTGACACGCCGCCGGTAGCCGCTGTGGCTAAGGACGGTATTCAGTTGATAGCCAAAGCCCGTGTGACCGTGCGTGCGAACATCAAGCAGTTGGTCGGCGGTGCAGGGGAAGATACGATTCTTGCGCGTGTGGGTGAGGGCATAGTCAGCTCCATCGGTAGTGCCGAGAGCCACAAGCAGGTACTGGAGAACCCCGACAGCATAAGCAAGCTCGTGCTGTCGAAAGGTCTGGACGACGGAACGGCATTCGAGATACTGAGTATTGATATAGCCGACATTGACGTGGGCAAGAACATCGGCGCCCAACTGCAGATGGACCAGGCGGAGGCGGACAAGAACATCGCCCAAGCCAAGGCAGAGGAGCGTCGCGCGATGGCCATCGCCAACGAGCAGGAGATGAAAGCCAAAGCACAAGAGGCGCGCGCGAAGGTGATTGAGGCCGAAGCCCTCGTGCCGCAGGCTATGGCCGAGGCGTTCAAGAACGGCAATCTCGGCATCATGGACTACTACAGGATGCAGAACATCCAAGCTGATACCGCCATGCGCGAGACCATCAGCAAACCCAAGAAATGAGGATAGCCGTACTGCAGTATCCAATCGCATGGGGTGACGTACGTGAGAACGTGCGCCGTTCGGTAGAGCGCATCTCCGCATTGGCCGGCAAAGCCGATGTGGCGTTGCTGCCGGAGATGTTCTCAACGGGATTCTGCGTGGATAAGCCCGAACTGGCAGAGCCTGTGGACGGCTATACGATGCGCACACTCCAGCAGGCGGCTGACGAGACAGGTGTGGCTATAGCGGGCACGTTCATTTGCCGCGAGGCGTACACGCTGTACAACCGCGGGTTCCTGATTACGCCTCACGCCGCGCCGCAGTTCCAGGACAAGCACCACCTGTATGCGCACGGCGGTGAGGACAAGTTCTTCTCGCCGGGCATTGACCGCACGGTGTTCACCTACCGCGGTGTGAAGATGCTGATGCTGATATGCTACGACCTGCGTTTCCCCATATGGGCAAGAAACGTGAGCGGTCATGACTACGATATCCTGCTCGTGTGCGCCAACTGGCCCGAGGTGCGTATCAACTACTGGGATGCGCTGGTTGCAGCACGCGCTGTGGAGAACCAGTGCTACATTGTGGCAGCGAACCCCGTGGGCGATGACGGTCTGGGGCTGCATTACAACGGTCACTCTTCGGCATATGACACTCGACTGAAAGAGCTGCTCGGCTTTGCGGACGACGAGCAGGGCACGCGCATCGCCAGCCTGTCGCTGGAGGCGTTGCGGCATTTCCGCGAAGTGCTGCCGCTATGGAGGGATGCGGACAAAGAACTTGTGAAGATGGTGTAAGGTTGAATAGTGTGAAATACTCCTGGCAAATACAGACCCTGAGTGACGAGCAGCAGGCTGTTCGTGACAGGTTGGCAGAGCAATTGCATATTGCTCCGATTGCCGCTGGTCTGCTTGTTCGCCGAGGCATCACAACGCCCGAGGCAGCTTCAGCCTTTGTTCACCCTTCGCTTGACCAACTTCATGACCCGATGCTGATGCTGGGCATGCGCGAAGCAGAGGCACGTCTGACAAAGGCCGTGGAGCAGGGCGAGAAGATTCTGATATACGGCGATTACGATGTTGACGGCACGACGGCGGTTGCACTGATGTACCGGTTCCTGAGTACGTTCTACACAAACATCGACTACTATATCCCCGACCGCTACACCGAAGGCTACGGCATCTCGTTCCGCGGAGTGGATTATGCGCAGGAGCAGGGTTGCACGCTGATCATCGCTCTGGATTGCGGTATCAAGTCGGCGGACAAGGTGGCGTATGCCCTGCAGCGCGGTATCGACTTCATCATCTGCGACCACCACCTGCCCGGAGGCGAGACACCGCAAGCGGTTGCCGTTCTGGACAGCAAGCAGGCTGATGACCCCTATCCTTTCAAAGACCTGTCCGGCTGCGGCGTAGGGTTCAAACTGGCGCAGGCATATGCCCAGACACATAAATTGTCTTTCGAGACCTATCTGACACCTCTGCTTGAACTGTTGGCAATGTCCATTGCCTCGGATATCGTGCCGTTGGTAGGCGAGAACCGCGTGCTGGCATACTTTGGCATACGCCAGATCAACATGCACCCGTCTGTCGGACTGCAGGGGTTGCTGAAGATGACCGGTTGGGAAGGACAGCCCGTGAACATCTCCGACCTCGTCTATCGCATCGGTCCGCGACTGAACGCCTGCGGGCGTATCAAATCCGGCAGAGCGGCAGTCGAATTGCTTATAAGCAATGACGCGACGGTAGCAACGGAAATCGCGCAGACCATTGAGGCGTTCAACAGCGAGCGGAAAGAGAAGGACGAGACCATCACCCAGGAGGCGCTGCACCAGCTTGAGGCCGATCCTGAGCACCCGAACAAACATACCAACGTAGCGTACGGCGCGACGTGGCATCGCGGCGTGTTAGGCATCGTGGCGTCACGCCTGACGGAGACCTACTACCGGCCGACGATTGTTCTTGCTGACACCGATGACGGTCTCATCGCAGGTTCGGCACGGAGTGTGGGAGGGTTTGACATCTACTCCGCCATCGACTCCTGCCGCGATTTGCTGACTAACTTCGGCGGCCATGTGTTTGCCGCCGGACTGAGCATGCTTCCGCAGAACCTGCCTGAGTTCAAGCGGCGTTTTGAGGAGTACGTGGCGGCACATATCACCGATGAGCAGCAGGTGCCTGTGCTGCGCGTGGAAGAGGAGTTACAGTTGCAGAACATCAACAAGCAGTTCTACAACGTACTGCGACACATGGAGCCATTCGGACCGGACAACCCTCATCCGAAGTTCGTGACACGCGGTCTGATTAACAACCGCTATACCAAACGTGTGGGCAAGACCGGTGAGCATCTGCGGCTTGACCTGACGGACCGCAGTGTTGCCATCACGGGCATCGCTTTCGGTATGGGCGATATGGCGATGTACATCCAGAACGGCAACGCCGTGGATGTATGCTACAGCCTGGAGCAGAACACCTACAACGGTATCACCTCGCTGCAAATGAAAGTGGAAGATATCGTCCCTGCCGAAAAGCCTTAACACCCCTACACCTTAAGTACGTAGCGGCGCAGCCAGGTATCTATATCATCAATCTGCCCGTCCACATGCTTTCGTACAATCTGCCTGCGATGGTAGATTGTTTGTTTTTGTACGTTGAGCAGAATACTCATGTCGTTATCCGAGGCGCCGATGATGCTGAGGATGGCGAACTGCATGTCGGACTCCGTCAGTCTGGGATAATCGGCACGCAAACGGCTGATGGCACCGTCGAGGGCGTTGTCCACCGATGCAATCAGTTCGTCCAGACTCTCCTTGTTCATGGTCAGCTGCTCGTCGCGGTATGTCTGCAGCCATTTGGGGAACTCGGGTTCGTTGCCTCGCAGGCGTTGCATTTCTATCTCACGTGTGAGGCTGACCTTCTGTTGCAGTCGCTCGAGGGCGAGCTGGAGTTGCTGTACGTACTTCTCCTGCAGCGCCTGCAATGCGGCAGCCTGTTCACGGCGGCGATGCTGCCAGTAGCGCCATAGTACCAGGAGCAGGGCTACAACCAGAACCAGCACCAATACGAGAATGATTGATACGGTCTGCTGCCAGCGACGTTCACGCTGTGCTTCCTGAGCGAGGTGTTTCTCACGTTCTACATCATAATGCAACGCAAGCGCATATGTACGCGCTCCTGCATCACGTTGCAGTTCGTCAATCTTACGGTCGTAGAGGTCAAGCAGCAGATCGTAGGCTTGCCCAGCCTGTCCGCGCTGGCTGAGCACCTTACTCTTGAGGTAGGTGTAACTCTGCTCAAACCAGTAGGTATAAGCAGAATCCTTAGGTTGGAGACGTTCAAGATAGTAGGCGGCAGAGTCGGTAGCATGTCCGGCGAGTAACAATTCGACCAGTTCGGAGTAGCGTGCATGCGCGCCGTGCTCCTCAGCCAGGCGCCGGCAGACGGCGAGCCGTTGCGCTACGCTGTCAGGGTAGCAGAGTTGGTAGCGGTAAGCCTGTACGTCCAGTATGAGCAAGTCGTTCTGCGCTTCACGAGCGTAATGTTCGGCACGGCTGAAGTAAAGGAGCGCGCTGTCGCGTTCGCCTTGTGCGATGGCAATGGTGCGTGCGAGGTCACGATAGGCGCATGTGAGATAAACGGTGTTGGAGCCTTGCTCAAGCAGAGGGATAGCCTTGCGGTAATAATCCTGCGCCACTGTATATAACTGGTCACTCTCGCAGGAGTTGCCCATGTAGAACCAAGTATATCCCAGCAGCTGGTTTCTGCGGAGCCAATCCTGACTGCTGACAGCAGACTGCTGAATCGCCAGCAGACTCTCCTCCGCCTGCTTGAGATAGGTGGTCGATTCCTCGTATCGGCTCTGCTGGTTGGAAGAGGTGCCCAAGCGGTAGTATTCCTCACCTTCGGAAAGACGTTTTTGCGCCTCGTGACCTCCCAAACCGCATGAAGTGACAAAAAGCGTCACAGCCAAAACAGCACCCCAAGAAGACCGTACAACTTTTTTTTGTAGCATATTTTTTAACACATTGACTATCAACAGAGTTTATTTTCACGAAAAATGCCTTCGTACAACTGCAAAATTTGCATATTTGAAAAAAAAGCAGTATCTTTGCATCGTCAAATCATCGTCAAATCAAACACAAAAGTACGATAAATTTTTGACATTTGCAAATGCTCAGACAAGTTTTTTTGCATGGGAGACAGAAAAAGTTGTATTTTTAATCAAAACATACATTTGATATGAAAAAGTCAGTCCTATTTATCCTGTTCAGTCTTGTAGGCTGTATTTGTGGAACACACACGTATGCGGAAGTGCACGAAGGCGTATGCGGCGAACACCTAACATGGACACTAGACACCTCCAACGGTGCGCTGGTGATAGAGGGGTATGGGGATATGTACGCTACTATTCCGTACGACTCCACCTCGTGGCGGCGTTACGGGTCAATCCGTTCAGTACAACTACCGGAAGGATTAACCTCTATTGGCGGCTGGGCGTTCTCTAACTGCGAAGCACTCAAGAGCATAGCCATCCCCGATGGTGTAAAGGTTCTTAAAGATTATGCTTTCTATAACAGCGGACTTACGTCTGTCATACTCCCTAATAGCGTAACGGATATACAGAAGAATGCGTTTGATGCTTGTAAATCACTTGAATCTTGTGATTTGGGGCGCGGGATAAGGAATATAGGGAGTCAGTGCTTTGCCGAATGCTACAAACTGAAATCACTCAAATGGTCGGACTGTCTGGAAACCATCGGCAATGCCTGTTTCATTGGATTTAGCACGCAAGTGGGTGTGGATGTTAAAATCCCCTTGCAGGACACGCTGGTCTTTCCTGCTACATTCCGCTCAACCAACCCGATTTTTTCCTGTGAAACAGATGTGAAAGTAATCGTCTGGAATGCCCGTCATCCGGAAGGAGACGGCGGTGGTCCCTTGTATAGCTACTACACTGCATTCGATAAAGTTATACTTGGCCCGGAGGTAGAAATTATCCCCAGTGCTTTATTTAGAAATCAGACGAAGTTAGATACCATTATTCTTCCTGAGAATGTCACTTCTATCGGAGCGCAAGCCTTCAACGGTTGCACGAACTTGAAGTATGTGTATATTCCTGCGAGTGTGACCTCTATCGGCGCGAGTGCGTTCTACAACTGCAAGAACCTGAAGCAATTGGTTCTGCCGAACGGTATATCGGAGATACCTGAGCAGTTATGCCAAGCGTGTACGGCATTGGACAGTGTGAAACTTCCCGATGGCGTAGGCGTGATAAGAACAAAAGCATTCAACTGTTGCACTTCGCTGCATTCCATCCATCTGCCCAACTCGATTACGACCATAGGTAATACGGTTTTCACCGGTTGCCCGCTGGATACGGTGGTTCTGCCATCTTCGCTCAATGTACTTGGTGACGGTGTGTTCAATCAGTTGAATGTGACTTCCGGTCCAAGCCGGTTAGTGCTGCCTGACAAACTGGTGGCAACCGGCATGAGTACGTTTGCCAACTGGAGCAACCTGCATGAGATAACCATCGGCAAGAATGTGGCAATCTTGGGTAATGGCTGTTTCGATTATGACTCACTCGTGACTGACATCATCTGTTACGCATCACAGCCGCCTATCATCTACGACGAAACTTTCTATGGCGTGCCTGATACCGCTACCGTACATGTGCTGCCAAGCAGCGTAGCATCCTACAAGGCTGCGCAGTACTGGTCACGTTTCCGCATCGTCGCATTACCTGATTCCACTTTATCTCCAAAGACCGTGACGGTGGATGCTGCAGAGACTACCGCCAACTTCACCTGGCCGACGGATGAAGAGGCCAACTCATACCAAATTGACATTTACAAGGACGGTACGGTGTTCTGCAAGCTGACGCTGGGCGCAAAAGGGCAGTTGCTCGGCATCGCTTTCTCTTCACCCGGGCGCAATCGGCAGTCAACAGCAGGCAGTCAGCATTCGGATGAAAGCGACCTACCTAACGCGTTGAGTTTTATGGTAACGGGGCTGGACAAAGCTTCGCGCTACAGTTATGTACTCTCTACTCTGGATGAGGAAGGCACCCCGCTGCATGTGTATATCGGCGACTTCGCCACTACGGGCTACGAGGGCGAACTGCAGTATCCAAACGGTAACGAGGTTATGCCTACGCCGCCTATCATTCCGGGTGATCCAGATGCACAATCGACAATTGACGGCTTGGAACAAGTTAACGAACCGTCAGAAGGAGCGGAGGCACAAAGCGCAAAGAAAGTGCTGCGCGGGTTACAGTTGCTCATCTTCCGCGGAGGCAAGGAATACACTATGCAAGGGCAAATGTTATAAACGGTTAACTATTCATGGTTATGAAAACGAGACATATTGTTTGTCTGCTGGCAGGCACTTTTCTGCTGGTTCAGTCAGTGCACGCGACGGTGTATAACGGCGTGTGCGGGGAGCACCTGACGTGGTCGTACGACACGGAAACGGCACACATGACCGTTGAGGGTTACGGTGAACTGAAGAACGTCGTGGACAGCCTCTGGTGGAACAAACAGGTGTTGCAAGCCTCGTCGTGGGCGACGGACTACAAGACCTATTATCCCTACAACTCCTGCAAGACCATCTCCCTGCCCGAGGGGCTGACCGGTTTCAGCGGCGCCACCTTCCGTGACTGGTGGAACCTCACTGCATGCGAAATCCCGGAAGGTGTGACAAAGATTCACGCATATATGTTCGCAAACTGCCGTGCGCTAAAAGAGATCAAACTCCCCAACTCGGTGGATACGGTGGGACAATACGTCTTCAGCAACTGTACTACGATGGTGAAGTGCGATTTGGGGAAAGGCGTCAAATACATCGGACAGATGGCGTTCGAGAACTGCTATAAACTGAACTCTGTCCGTTGGTCGGATTGTCTGGAGGTGATAGACGGCAGTATTTTTGACGGAGAACCGAATCGTGCGGAATACGACCAGAACGCCGTAGCTACAATCCCTATCCAGGACACACTGTTCTTCCCTGCCACTTTCCGCTCCGGCAAACAAATATCCTGGTGTTACCACAAAAACCCCGTAATTGTCTGGAATGCGAAGAACCCTCCGAGTTCGTCCTCAGTATTTCGCAATCTGTACGATTATTTCAGCAATAGCTTTATTTTCGGTCCGGATGTAGAGTTTGTTCCCGCTAACTTATGTCAGTATGTGCGTCCGAAGAAGATTGAACTACCCGAAGGATGTAAATATATAGGCAGCGGTGCATTTTCCGGGAACAACAGTCTGGATACAGTTATCCTTCCCTCCACGCTGACAGCCATTCATCAGGAGGCGTTCAAGGGATGCAGCAAACTCAAGCTGATCAACCTGCCTGACGGACTGACAGCTATCAGTTCATCGACCTTTAACGGGTGCTCGGGTTTGGAGCGGGTACATCTGTCGGATGGCATAACCACGATAGGTGACAATGCGTTTGCCGGTTGTTCCGCCTTGGATTCGATTGTCCTCCCAGCAGAGTTGACGATGGTCGGCGGCAGTGCGTTTTCAGGAATAAATAACCAGGACACACTGGTCATTCCCGACAAAGTGGTGTCGGTCGGCACAAACGCATTTGAGAACTGGTCCTCCTTGCGCGAACTGACCATCGGCAAGAACGTTGTGCTGATAGGCGACAACGCATTCAAAGGTGACAGTGCTGTCACACACATCACCGTGTGGGCATCCACTCCTCCGATAGTGAGTGAAGGCACGCTTGCCGACATCCCCGACAGTGCTCTGCTTTCCGTGCTGCCCGACAGCCGCAAGCTCTACGGCGAACACCCGTACTGGGGACGTTTCCGCATGAACGAGACGCCCGACTCGGCGATGGTCCAGCGCACGGTGACCGTTGACGCGGCAGAGACGACAGCAGACTTCACATGGCCTACGGACTCAACGGCAAACACATACCAGATAGACATATACAAGAACGGCACTATCTTCTGCAAACTGACACTTGGCAACCGCGGTCAACTGTTAGGGATAGCGTTTGTACCCGAGCGCAAACAACAATCGGCAGCGGGTGAACTGCCGTACACACTATCGTTCAAGGTAACGGGACTGGACGAGGCGTCGCGATACAGTTATGTCCTTTCCGTGCTGGACGCAGCAGACAAGCCGATACATGTGTATGTCGGCGATTTCGCCACCACGGGCTACGAAGGCGAACTGCAATATCCCGAAGGCAACGAGATACTGCCTACGCCGCCTATTATTCCCGGTGACCCTGATGCTACCATATATACAGATACAGGCGAATATCCGTCCGCCAGATTTGGCGGACCAGACGTACGGGCTTGCGTATTCCGAGAAGGAAGACTGCTGCTGATAACACCTGATGGCATATACTCCATAACCGGTCAGCGTATCGAGTAAACAATTCCTATGAAACATACATTTGCATTATTAAATGCTGTGCTGATAAGCATGGCATTATGGGCACTCCTGTCCCCCGCCTCGGCTATCACGCCGTGGAACGGAACAAGCAAAGTGCCGAGTATCAACGGATTAACGTATTCAGTCAGTACACCCGAAGAGTTGGCATGGGTGGCGGAGCAGAGCCGGAGCAATGACTTTGCGGGCTATACTGTGCGCCTTGAGGCAGACCTGGACCTTGGCGGCACACAGGAGTTGCCGCCAAGCTGGGAACCAATAGGCACTGCCACATATCCGTTCCGCGGCGAGTTGGACGGCAACAACCATGTGGTATATAACCTGTATATTCTCAACTCGTTTACGGATGGTGCAGGGTTGGTTGCCCAAACAGGAGCGGAGGCTATAGTGCACAATCTCGGTCTGGCACAAGGGCAGATTATGACGGACATGACGGACAATGTGGGCGGTATAGTCGGTATTCATCGCGGACGCTTGCACCACTGCTTCAGCATGACGCAGATTATTGCACATAACGGCGACAATGTCGGTGGTCTCGTCGGCACGAACTACGGAACAATCGAATTTTCGTACAACTGCGGCATCATCACTGACGCCAACAACCACGTGGGCGGACTGGCAGGTGTGAACAAGAGCACGGCTGTTCTGCGCGAGTGCTACAACAGCGGCTACTGCAAGGGTTCGGACCATGCGGGTGCATTGTTCGGCAGCAACGAAGCACCGGCGGCAAGTATCACCTTGGTATATTTCGACCAGCAGGTGACCCGCACCTATGCCACCGGCTACGGCACGGCGGATGCGCTGGATAACAACAGCTATGCCATAGAGAAGACGACAACGTTCCTATCTGGCAACAGTCCGTTTGCCGGTCATACGGAATGGAGCATAGTGCGTGGCAGTGACTACTGCTATCCACGGCTGACGTGCTTTGCCGACCATGAGGCTGCATTGATATCCACCAACGCTATCCTGCTGGATGCTCAGAACCTGCCTTTGGAGCGTGCTGAGGGTGTAGGTGCCCCGATGGAAGGCAACCATCCGCGCAAGCAGTTCGGTCTGTCAAGCCCCAATACATCCACATGGTTCTCGCCGAGCGAAGACGTGATCCGTATAGCGGGTGACCACGCCGAGGTAGTACGTCCCTGCGGCAATCAGGAAGTAATACTGACCGTCAGCGAGGGCGCAACGGTCAAGCAGATATACACCATCGTGAAAGGCTACGAGAAGTTCGATGCCGGACGCATGGAGGGCAGTTATACCGCCTGCTGGCGTGAAGAGGAAACTTTTCTCCGTTATGCCAACCGCGATGGCAAGGCACCGCTGGGCGGTAAGGACGACGAGCAGGATGGCGACTACTGCTACCGCTACTTGCTCATCCGCGACACCGTAGTCGTGGACGAGCACCGTAATCCTGTTTCCTGTACGCCGATGGACACGTTCTACCTCAGTCATCGTGCATATGAAGGATGGGTGATGCCCACCAGTGTGCCGGGAACATATGCCTTCAGGCGGTACGTGCACGACTACCAGTGCACCACTGACTGGACGGAATCTCCGGGACGGTCGTACCTGACCGTGCTCAACGCGTTTGATGCAGGCAGCCTGTACGAGAAACCCGACACGGTACGCGGCGTTCCGCGTACACTAGTCATCGAGAGCGAGCAGGATGCAACAGGCGGCAGCGGGGAATATAGTTACCTATGGAAAGTGGAGTACAGCATATGGGACAGTACAGCGCATGAATGGAAACCTCAGCCGTCACAGACAAAGAATCCCCTCTATGTGGACGGTGTGCTTGCAGACAGTAGCGTGTGTGTCTTTCCCTGTGAAGCAGCAGGCCGATACACCTTTACACGCCGCGTGAGTGACGCCCAATGCAGCACTACACCGCTGACCTCGCTCAACGAGCATGTTGTGATTGTCAATAAACTGCCAGAGGCGTGCCGTGACACGGATGTACTGGTTATTCCGGTCTGTCAGTCTGCACTGCCGTACTCGGACATCTACCACTGTCACGACGGTCGCATTGTGCCTTACACGTTTGCAACGGACGGCGAACAAATCCTTGTGCACGACACCACGCGCCAAGGATGTGCGTGGGAGATTACCCTGCAATGTAAGGTCGTTCCGATGCCCGAGGTTGAAGTGCAGCCTGTGGTGGCAGTGTGTGAGACAGACACCATGCTTCGCATCGAATATACGGTCAACGAGGGCGATCCGGACACCTATGACCTGTATTTCATGGACGAGGCACGACGTGTGGGATTTACCGACATGGCTGGTGCCCTCCTGCCGGACTCTGATGCCATCGAGTTGCCGATGCCCGAACATCTGCCTGTGGGTTCGTACACATTCATCATCGTTTTCTACACCGCTAAAGGCGGTACTGCCGACTGCAAAGACCGCTACCAGACCTACTCGTTCGGTGTGGACATCGCAGGGTTCGTACACCGGAAGTGGAATGACGTGTTGTTTGTGGACAACAACGCCGGCAACGGTCATCCGGACCGCGAACATGATATGCGGTTCACGGCATGGCAGTGGTACAGAAACGGTAGTCCCGTTTCCGGAGCGACCGAACAGTTCTACTATGAACCCAGTGGGCTCAACGGCAACTATCAGGTGCAGATGACTGCTGACGACGGAACGGTCTATCGCAGCTGCATCGAATCCATACTACAAACCGGCGACAACCAACAGCCCGAAGCCAAGACCCGCAAAGAACTGCGTAATGGCCAACTGCTGCTCATCGTTGGCGGCAGGGCATATACCGTATTCGGACAAATGAAAGGAGGAGCCTTATGAAACGGAAAAATATGTCTATCATCGGCTGCCTGTTGACGGCAGCCATGACCGCTGCTGTTCCGCAGCACTATATTGATGTGCACGCGGGAGCAGGTGTAGGGAGTTGGGGTTACACGCTGGATGGCGGCACAACGCAAATCGGCAACACGTATTCCGCCGGCACCGGCTACACGTGGTTCTTCCTGCCCACAGTAGGTTTGCAGACGGGTCTGCAAGTCACGCGTATCAGTTCGTATGCCGTGCTTACCAAGCTTCTGGAGTATGGTCCGCTAACCGACTATCAAGACGAGCAGTACGTGCATCGCGTAGCGTTCAGCAACTGGCGCGAAAAAGAAGAAGCATGGTTTCTGCAGGTACCCGTAGGACTGCGGTTTGCTTATTTCGCCAATGAGAACAGCCAAGCAGGATTGCATGCAGCTGTAGGTGTCAGTCTGACTATTCCGATGCACGCCAACGCACACACCACAGGCACGGTCACGCATACTGGTTGGTACGAGAGCTGGCAAATCGAGTTTCATGACCTGCCCGGGCGCTTCATGACAGAGAGTATGGACCAACGGTCAGATACCAAAAGCCGGCTACTGTCGGTTAATGCCATGATGTATGCAGAATTAGGAACTACCATCCGGCTCGGTCAGCGTACGCAGATGCTGATAACTGCATATGCACAATACGGACTGAATGATTTTTCGTCTGTCAAGCGTTCTGATCGTACACCATTAGGGTTCGCCAATGCCGCTAACGGCTATACGTTCATGTCAGAGTACAAAGGATTGTTCGGCACAGACAAGATAGGTGTGCTTACTCCGTGGACTGCCGGACTCAAATTAGCGCTATCCGTCCGGGCGGGCAGGACCGACGAACAAAAAAAACAACTGCTACTCAAACTTGCCACAGAATTTCCAGACGTTCTTCCCTGCCCGCCGGAGGAGAAAGGAAGTGAAGAATGAAAGACAAAGCAGTGCACTCTTTATCTCGCGATTTGCAAAAAAGCACACAAACATACAGAAAAAAAATTCGGTAGGCTTGCAAATATCAATTATTTTTTGTACCTTTGCATTCAAACAGAAAAACATCTTTATGTTCAACGAACGAGACACTAAAGGGCCTGCCCTCAGACGTGGCAGCATTGAGGTCGTATGCGGCAGTATGTTTTCCGGTAAGACCGAAGAACTCATCCGAAGGATGAAACGTGCACAGTTTGCCAAACAGCGTGTAGAGATTTTCAAGCCCGCTATAGATGTGCGCTACAGCGAGCAAGACGTCGTATCGCATGACCACAAAGTCATCCAGTCCACACCTGTCGAATCCAGCCAGACAATCCTGCTGCTCGCCAATGACATCGATGTGGTCGGTATTGACGAGGCGCAGTTCTTCGACATGGGTATCGTGGAGGTCTGCTCCGAACTGGCGAAACGCGGTATGAGAGTCATATGTGCCGGTCTGGATATGGATTTCAAGGGTGTGCCTTTCGGTCCGATGCCTGCGCTGATGGCAATAGCTGAAGATGTATATAAGACTCACGCTATCTGCGTAAATTGCGGCGACCTGGCATACGTCAGTCACCGATTGGTAGCCAACGAGAAACGTGTTCTGCTCGGCGAGACCGACAGTTACGAACCGCTCTGCCGCCGCTGCTACGAGCAAGTTATAGCCAATGATGACCGCTGATGTCATCCTGCCTCTCGCCATTGCGGATACTTACACCTATCGTATTCCTGACGGCTTGGCATGCCCCGAACCGGGCATGCGGGTTCTTGTGCCGTTAGGCAGAAAAACCATTACCGGACTGATATACCGCGTACCTTCGCAAAACACCGATGATTCCGTTGGAAGGAACATTCAGCTGCGCGACATCATCGAGGTTCTGGACGAACGACCTATCGTCCTGCCATCGCAACTGAGTCTCTGGCGATGGATGGCGGACTATTATCTCTGCACCATCGGCGAAGTGATGGCCGCAGCTTTGCCTGCACGCCTATTGGACAACGATTATACGGCACGCACTGAGGTATATATATCCCTTGCTCCACAATTCACGGATATAGAACAATTACAACCGGTATTCGATTCACTCAAGCGTGCTCCGAAGCAAAAAAAGCTCTTGGAATACTTCCTCGAATTATCCGATGCCTTTGACGGTCAGCCGCACTCCATTGAGCAACGCCAGCTCATTGAGTTCTCCGGCGAATCGACAGCTGTAGTGCGCACGCTGATTGAGAAGCAGATACTCCGCGCCTCACATGAGGTGGTCAGTCGTATCCCATCCTACGACGCAGATATTGAACCTGCTCATCCGCTGACCGAACAGCAACAACGCGCCGCGCAAAAGATTCAAGCCGGCTTTGCTGACGGGAAAGTCTGTCTGCTGCATGGCGTGACCTCCAGCGGTAAGACCGAAGTATATATCCACCTCATCCGTCAGATGCTTGAGCAAGGCAAACAGGTGCTTTACCTCGTTCCGGAGATAGCCCTGACCACCCAACTGACCGACCGGCTGAAACGTGTGTTCGGCAAGCAGTTGGGTGTCTATCACTCACGCTTCAGCGACATGGAACGCGTGGAGATATACAAAGACCTGCTTGAATCTACCGAACCGAAAGTGATACTCAGCGCCCGCTCGGGTGTGTTCCTGCCGTTCAACAACCTAGGGTTGGTCATCATCGATGAGGAGCACGACAGTTCATTCAAACAGCAGGATCCTGCTCCGCGCTATCATGCCCGTTCAGTGGCACTGATGATGGCACTTGCCGCACATGCCAATGTACTGTTAGGCACCGCCACGCCATCGGTCGAAACCTACTACAATGCACAGACAGGCAAGTATCAACTTGTGGAGATGAAAGAGCGGTATGCCGGACTTAGCCTGCCGGACATAACATTGGTTGACCTCAAGCAGCAGTACCACCGCAAGGAGATGTACGAGCATTTTGCCGACCCGCTTGTCGAGAAGATCCGCGAACAACTGGCGCAGGGCAAGCAAATAATCATCTTCCAAAACCGCCGCGGCTATGCGCCGTACATCTCTTGCCGCAAATGCGGTTACGTACCCAAATGCTGCAACTGCGATGTCAGTATGACTTACCACAAGCGCAACAACTCGCTCATCTGCCATTACTGCGGTCACATGATTGCTGTTCCTGCGGCTTGCCCGTCATGCGGCGGAGAGTGGCGTGATTATGGCATGGGAACGGAGAAGATTGAATACGAGGTCAACATGCTTTTCCCCGAAGCCCGTGTGGCGCGGATGGACCTTGATACCACGCGTAACAAGAACAGCCACCAACATCTTATCAATGCTTTTGCCCGTCACGATATAGACATTCTCATCGGCACGCAGATGGTGACCAAAGGTCTGCACTTCAACGATGTGTCACTTGTGGCAGTACTCACTGCCGACAGCATGATGCAGTCGCCGGACTTCCGCAGTTACGAACGTGCCTTCCAGATGCTGGAGCAGGTTGCAGGTCGCGCCGGACGTGTAGGCAACCGCGGCGAAGTGGTCGTGCAGACGTTCCAACCTGACAATCCAATCTACACCTACCTGCGAAAGCACAATTATGCAGGCTTCTTCGCCGAGCAACTCAAGGAACGCCGCACATTCCGTTATCCGCCGTTCTACCGGCTTATTGTATTGAATATCAAGCACCGCGACTACTCACGGCTCGATACAGCGGCACGCGAACTGAACGAGCGGTTGCAAAAAGCGTTCGGCAATCGTTGTTCCGGTGTTATCGTGCCGCCCGTGTCTCGCGTGCAAAACATGCACATACGCATACTCCGCCTGCGTATTGAGGCTAATGCCTCGTTTGCACAAGCAAAAAAGATTGTCATGCAATCCATCGCATACATCCATTCTCTCCCCAGTTGCAAAGGCGCTATCATCCAGCCCGACATCGACCCGATGTAACAATAAAGAACTTTATTGTAACTGCGAGGTACTAAAAAGCCACATTTTTTATGTAAATATGCATAAAAATTTGCAAATGTGGTATTATTTTCGTATCTTTGTAGGCTTTTTGTGTAATCAAATGAAGATTGACGTTAATTTAGTACACGACATCTTGTATAAAGGTGGCCGTTTGGTTTGGGATGAACCTACCAAACGCGGGATAGAGGATTGTTTCCACTTTCTGCAGCAGTTCTCACACGACAAGATTATTTATGGCATCAACACCGGTTTCGGTCCGATGGCCCAATGGCGCGTGAGTGACGACCACTTGCGTGACTTACAGTATAATATCATCCGTTCGCATGCCACCGGTATGGGCGAGCCGCTGGGTGATTTTTTCGTACGCGCGGCCATGCTCGCACGTGTAGGCTCGTTCGCGCAATGCAAGAGCGGCGTTCATCCCGAGTTGGTTGACTTGCTCACGGAATTCATCAATCGGGGCATCTACCCGTTCATACCCAAGCACGGCAGCGTAGGTGCGAGTGGCGATCTCGTACAACTGGCGCATATGGCCTTATGCCTCATTGGCGAAGGCAAGGTGCATTACAACGGTGAATGGCGTCCGACGAAAGAAGTTATGGACAAGTGTGGTCTCAAGCCAATGAATATCCATATCCGTGAGGGACTGAGCTGCACGAACGGCACAAGTGTCATGACGGGCATCAGTGCGGTTAATCAGCTTGACGCCGAGCGTCTGCTGCACTGGGCTACCGTTGCCGCGGTATGGATGAACGAGATAGCAGGCAGTTATGACGACCTGATGGCCGCACCGCTGAACGAGTGCCGCCGTCACAGCGGGCAGGTGCGCATAGCCGCACAGATGCGCGAGTTAAGCCAAGGCAGCAAACGTCTGCAGAAACGCGAGAATAAACTCTACGATGCAGCACATGAGGATGTACAGGTGTTCAGCGACAAGGTGCAAGCATACTATTCGCTGCGTTGCGCACCGCAGATACTCGGACCGATAGCTGACACTTTGGCATACAGTCGTCAGGTGATTGAGGAGGAACTGAATGCTGCGAGCGACAATCCCATAGTTGACCCCGTGACGAAAAACGTTTACCACGGCGGAAATTTCCACGGCGACTATATCTCTCTGGAAGCGGACAAGATGAAGATTGCGATAGTTCGCATAGCTATGGTCAGCGAGCGGCAGTTGAATTACCTCTGCCACGACCGCATCAACGGCATTCTGCCACCGTTCCTAAACATGGGCACACTCGGTCTGAATTATGGCATACAGGCCTGTCAGTTCACAGCCACGAGCACCACCGCAGAGTGCCAGACGCTGGCTATGCCTAACTATGTGCATTCCATACCCAACAACAACGACAATCAGGACATTGTGTCGATGGGAACGAACAGTGCCGAGTTATGCACACAGGTGATTGACAACTGCTATCAGGTAATGGCTATCCTCTATCTGGCTATGGCACAGGCTGTTGATTGCCTCGGCATAGCCGGACAACTGGCTCCTGCCACACGTGCACAATATGACGCCATACGACAGATTACACCAGCAATAATCAAAGACACACCGCATTACGAAAATTTGGCAATTATTGAGAATTATTTGAGACATGAATAAATACGCATTAGTTACCGGAAGCAGTCGGGGTATAGGTCGCGCCATAGCAGAGCGACTCGCCAAAGACGGTTTCACGGTAATCATCAATTATAAAAGCAATCAGCAGGCCGCCTTCAGCTGCCTGCAAGCTATTGAGGCTGCCGGCGGAAAGGCCGAACTGCTGCCGTTTGACGTTGCAGACGGTAGTTCTATCGAAGCAGCCCTAACGGCTTGGGACGCCGCACACGATGGCGAGCATATAAGCGTACTGGTCAATAACGCCGGAATACGCCGCGACGGACTAATGGTGTTCATGAACGAAACAGACTGGCACGAGGTTTTACGTACAACTACCGAAGGGTTCTACTACACCACACACCACGTGTTAAACGGCATGCTACGTGCGCGAAACGGACGCATTGTGAACATCGCCTCCGTATCCGGTATATCGGGTCTGTCCGGGCAGGCTAACTACTCCGCCGCCAAAGCAGCGCTGATTGGTGCAACCAAAGCGCTAAGCAAAGAGGTGGCAGCCCGCAAGGTAACGGTGAACGCCGTAGCTCCAGGATTCATCCGTACGGATATGACAGCCGACCTTGACGAGGAAGAGATGAAAAAGGCCATTCCCGCCAAGCGCTTCGGCGAACCAACAGAGGTAGCAGCACTCGTCAGTTTCCTCTGTTCAGACGAGGCATCATACATTACCGGTCAGGTGATCAGCATAGCAGGAGGAATGGGATGAGACGAGTGGTAGTAACAGGAATGGGAGTATGGTCATGTATCGGCCGTAATCAGACGGAAGCTTGCGAGTCGCTGCGTGCCGGTCGTAGCGGTATAGGCTACGACGAGTCGCGACACGAGTACGGTTTTCGTAGTCCGCTGACCGGTATTGTGGAGACGCCTGATCTGAAGTCACTTCTTCACAGACGTCTGCGCACAGGCATGTCGCAAGAGGCGATGTATGCCTTTATGGCCAGCCGCGAGGCGTTTGAGCAGGCTGGTGTAGATGAGCAGTACCTCATGGATAACGAAGTGGGCATACTATTCGGCAATGACAGTACAGCATTGCCAACGGTGGAGATGCACGAAACAATGCTCGCCAAGCATGATACGGCACTATTAGGCAGCGGACTGATATTTCAGTCAATGAACTCGACCGTGAACATGAACCTCTCTACTATCTTCCATCTGAGGGGTATAAACTTCTCCGTCAGCGCGGCTTGTGCCAGTGGCAGTCACGCCATAGGCCTGGGCGCGATGTTCATTCGTCAGGGATTGCAAGATATGGTGCTTGTAGGTGGCGCACAAGAGGTCAACCCATACGCCATGGCGGCATTTGACGCACTCGGTACGTTCAGCGCACGCATTAGTGAGCCTTCGAAAGCCAGTCGTCCGTTCGACACCGACAGAGACGGTCTCGTTCCCAGTGGCGGTGCAGCATCACTGGTGCTCGAGGATTATGATCACGCCATAGCACGTGGCGCAACCATCCTTGCCGAGGTGTGTGGATATGGCTTCTCCAGCAATGGCGGAGGCATATCCCAGCCGAGTAGCGAGGGTTCGCTCGTTGCCATGCAACGCGCGCTCAACGATGCAGGTATGTGTGCCGATGAGATAGATTACGTCAATGCTCACGCCACCTCAACCAAGCAAGGTGACGAAGAAGAAGCAATCGCCCTGACGCGTCTGTTCGGAGACAAACGGGCATGGGTAAGCAGCACGAAGTCGATGACCGGTCATGAGTGCTGGATGGCAGGAGCAAGCGAGGCGGTATATTCGATACTGATGATGCGACACGGCTTCGTGGCGCCGAACATCAACCTTGAGCATGTTGACCCTACCGCTGAGACACTGCGTATAGCAACAACCACTGTCGAGACCGAGGTGAAGACTGTTCTGAGCAATAGTTTCGGGTTTGGCGGAACGAACAGCGCAATTGTGTTACGCATAGTTTAGAGTTTTTAGAAATGCATCTTTTTGACAACTTAAATAAAGCGTTCAGTCACGAGCGGTACAATGCTCGTCAGGCACAGGAGATGGCGCATCTGTATTCATGGGGACCTATTATCTTTCAGGTCTGCCGGTTGATGATCAAATATGGCATACTCGAACTGCTCAACAACCACCGCGAAGGCTTGACGCAGCAGGAGATAGCCCAAGCGACCGGATTAAGTGACTATGCTACCAAATGCCTGCTGGAAGCATCACTGACCATACATATCGTACTCATTGACCCTGATACGGACAAATATACGTTAGCCAAGACCGGTTGGTTTCTGCTGCGCGACCAAATGATTCGCGCGGATATTGACTTCAATCACGACGTCAACTACGAAGGCTGGTTCGTGCTGGATAAGGCAATCGAAGAAGGGCGTCCTGCCGGACTGAAGTATTTTGGCGACTGGCCGACTATCTACGAGGGCCTGAGCAGCCTGCAGGAAGATGTGCAAAAGTCGTGGTTCGGTTTTGACCACTACTACTCTGACCACTCGTTTGACGAGGCGCTGGCATTGATAGGCGAAAGGTTGAAAGGAAACAAGGTTAGAACCTTCCGTCTGTTGGATGTAGGCGGTAATACCGGAAGGTTTGCCACGCGTTGCGTACAAGTTAATCCAACCATCGAAGTAACGATTTGCGACCTGCCGCAACAGATTGGAATGATGCAAAAAGCCACTGCCGGCAAGTTGGGCGCGGAACGTATTCACGGCATAGGGGTGAACATCCTTGACGAGTCGAACGCTTTTCCAACCGACAAACGGTATGATGTGATTTGGATGTCACAGTTCCTTGACTGCTTCAGCGAGGCGCAAATCGTATCCATTCTTCATCGCGCTGCAGCCATCCTTGACAACGACAACCGCATCATTATCATGGAAACCTTGTGGGATCGTCAGGATTATGTGCCTGCCGCGATGAGCCTGACGATGACCAGCCTATACTTCACCGCTCTTGCCAACGGCAACAGCAAGATGTACAACACTGATGATATGACTCGACTCATCCATGAGGCAGGACTGGAGATTGAGACTATCCATGACCGCATAGGCAACGGCGGGCATTCAATATTGGTTTGTAAAAAACAAAATTGATATATGACGAAACAAGAAATTATTGACAAAGTGAACGCACTTCTCGTGGAGGAGTTTGAGATTGCTGAAGAACTGCTGACTCCCGAGGCACTGCTCAAACAAGACCTGGAGATTGACTCACTGGATTTTGTGGACATTGTGGTACTTATTGACCGCGAGTTCGGATTCAAACCCAAAGCAGAAGAACTGAAGACCGTGAAGACCTTAGCGGATTTTTACACGTACATCGAACAGTCGCTACCCCGTTAACCGTTAACACTGATGGCTAAACAGGAGTGGAGCGGACAGACCGGTGGCACCCATTGGATGCAACGTGCATTGGTGGGTCTTATCCGTCGCACAGATATCCGTGTGGCGTATGCAATGATGCACTTATGGCTGGTCTGGTACATCATCGTTCGGCGTACCGAGCGTCACGGAGCGTACGTGTTTCACCGTCGCAGAGGTCGCTCGCGGTTGCAAGCCACGGCTGATGTCTATCGCTCGTTTTATCACTTCGGGCAAGCTATCATTGACCGGTTTGCCGTTTATGCCGGTCAGCGGTTTGAGGTAATTGTAGAGAACCGCGAACTATACTACGGTCGTGTAAATAACAACGAAGGGTTTATCATGCTTTTTTCGCATGTGGGTAACACCGAGATGGCAGGCTACTTCCTTTCCACACCCGACAAACCGATGCATATCCTCGCTTACGGTGGTGAGTCACCTGTTGTAATGACCCATCGGGCAAAAGTGCTGGAGCGGAACAATATTGACATGATAACTGTCCTTCCTGATGACATGAGTCACATCTACCGCATAGGTGAAGTGCTGCAACATGGCGATGTGCTGGCGATAGCCGCTGACAGATGTACAGGCAACACTACAACGAAGCGCTTGTTCCTGGGTGAGGAGGCGTCGTTCCCTGCCGGGCCGTTCCGCATTTGTCAGGCAGTCAGGCAGCCGGTGCTGTTGGTTTTTGTTATCAAGCAGAACGCCAAGACCTACCGCGTGTATTGCGAGCAACTGCAGCCAGACAAAGAGATAGCAACTCATTACGCACAAGCAATGGAACGTGTCGCATTGGCACATCCTTACGAATGGTTTAACTTTTATGAGTTCTGGGGATAACATAGAACTATATATACCGCAGCGGCCGCCTTTTGTATTCATCGATACCATCGACGAAGTCAGTACAGAGTTGGCACGCACGTTGTTCACCACACCTGCCGGGTGTCCGTTGATATCGGACGGTATATTGCCGTTGGCCGGTCTGGTGGAAAACGCCGCACAGACATGCGCCGTGCGGGCGGGATACACGGCTGGCAACAAAATCGGCTATATAGGTGCCATCAAACACATGCAGACGCTACGTCTGCCTCATGTAGGCGAAACGCTCACCACCGAAGCACGACTTATTCAGGAGGTACTGAACATCAGCCTGATTGAATGCACCACACATGTAAGAGACGAACTGATTGCCACTACTATTCTGAAACTAGTTGTAATGGACTGACATGGTTTATTGCATAGGACATAGTATCATTTCGCCCTTGGGTGAAGGTTCGCTGGCTAATCTTGAAGCCGTGCGGACCGGACGCAGCGGTCTAAGGATGTACGACCACCGCTTTGCTGATGTTGAGCCATTCTGCGCATCGCTGTTTGATGAACCGCAAGCGTTCGTACCGCTTTGCATCCGCAGCGTGGAGATGGCAGTCAACGAGCAATCTATGCTCAGCAGCAAAGATACGGTATTTATCCTCAGTACCACGAAGGGTGACAACTTGGACCTATGGACACCGGCGCAAACGATAGCCGAGCATTTCGGTAACCCGAATCCGCCTGTCGTAGTCAGTAATGCCTGTACCTCGGGCGTATGCGCGCAAATAACGGCCAAACGTCTGCTGGAAGCCGGATTGTACAAGTACGCAGTTGTGGTGGGATGTGATATACAGACGCGGTTCATCGTGAGTGGTTTTCAGTCATTCAAGGCACTATCACCCGAACCCTGCCAGCCGTTCAGTCCTGAACGCAAGGGACTGAACCTTGGCGAAGCCGCAGCAACCATCGTTTATACCAGCAATCCACAGCCGACAGGCTGGCGACTGGTGGCCGGCAGCATACATAACGACGCCAACCACTTGTCCGCACCAAGTCGCACAGGCGAAGGAGCATACCGCTGTCTGACGGATGTAATGACAGGCGTCAAGCCGACGGACATCGACCTGCTCGGAGTTCACGGTACAGCCACGCTATATAACGATGCTATGGAGCAGACAGCCATCGAACGTGCAGGGTTGCAACAAGTTCCGATATCCGCCCTCAAACCGTTTTTCGGACATACGATGGGCGCTGCAGGAGTGGTAGAAACCATCCTCTGCATGTTGCAGGCAGAGCAATCGTTCGTCAAGATGCTGTCAGGCTTTGGCGGTGTAAATGCAGCAATACGAATGCTATGCGAGTAAGTCAAGAGATAGAAATAACACCTACATCGGTAATACTGAACGGCACACCGATAGCGGTAAGTGAGACAGACAGTAAGATGCTCGTCGAACTCTATCGCCGGTATGTCGGTGACTACCCTAAATTCTTCAAGATGGACACGCTCAGCCGTCTGGGATTCATTGGCGCTGAGATGATGCTCAAGCAATCCGATACCAGCAGTCAGGTGTCGGCTGTCATACTTGCCAACCACAGCGCCAGCATCAAAAACGATAACGACTATCTGGCAACCATCTCTGAAGGAAACTATTATCCGAGTCCTGCACTATTCGTCTATACACTGCCGAACATCGTGACGGGAGAGATTGCCATTCGTCATCATATACAAGGCGAGACCTCGTTCTACATTCTGGACAAACCCGAACAACTAAAACCAATCGTAGAGGCAACACTTAATGCCAAGTATTCATCCCTTAACTGCGTATTAGCCGGTTGGTGCGAATGTAGTAAAGCCGATACGTATTATGCAAAATTACAAATTATATGGAACAACTGATTGAACAACTTAAAAGCCAAATCATTGATGCGCTTAACTTTGAGGATATGACGCCTGCCGACATCGACACTGATGCTCCTCTGTTTGGCGAGGGCTTGGGTTTGGACTCGATTGATGCGCTTGAACTAATCATGCTCATGGACCGCGAGTACGGCATCAAACTTGCCGACCCGAAGGCAGGCAAAGCTATCTTCCAGTCTGTTCGCACCATGGCGGAATACATCCAAGCCAACCGTACAAAGTAACCGGAGAATGTAACCCATGCACATAGCTATCACAGGTATAGGAACGGTCAGTGCCATCGGCATGAATTGTGCAGAGACACTCCAGTCGCTGCTAAGTGAACACCCTGGCATCGGTTCAATGCGTCAGCTCGGCAGTGTACACACCGAACTGCCAGTGGGCGAAGTGCCGTACAGCAATGCCGAACTGAAACGGATAGCCGGAGTAAGCGAGGAACCGATGCCGCGAACATCGCTGTTAGGTATCATTGCTGCCCGTGAAGCATTGACCATGGCTAACAGAACATGCGATGCCTTCATCAGTGGCACGACAGTAGGCGGCATGGATCTGACAGAACAGCATTGGCAGGATTATTCCAAAGGCAAGGCTACGGAAAAGATCCGACTGCATGAAGCAGGTGAATCCACGAATGCCATTGCTAAACATTTGGGACACTTTGCATTCATCGCCACGCCTTCTACAGCCTGCTCTTCGTCATTGAACGCCATCATACTTGGCGCCAACCTGCTTCGCACGGGTAAGGCAAAAGCTGCCTTGGTAGGTGGTGCAGAAAGCCTCAGCAAGTTCCATCTGAATGGATTCAACACGCTGATGATTCTTGACCACCAGCCGTGCCGTCCGTTCGATGCCGAACGCAACGGACTGAACCTCGGTGAGGGAGCAGGATATCTCGTTATTGAAAGCGAGGAAGAGGCTATCGCCCGCGGCGCAACGATTCTCGGGTACATTGGCGGCTATGCCAACACTTGCGATGCGTACCATCAGACGGCCTCATCCGCTGATGGCGAGGGAGCTTTCCGAGCAATGCAAGACGCTATTCAGATGTCAGGATTACAGCCTGCTGATATCGACTATATCAATGCTCACGGCACAGCAACACCGAACAACGACCTGAGCGAGTCTGTAGCCTTGCTGCGGCTATTCGGCAGCCGAATGCCTGCCGTAAGCAGCACCAAGGCTTTCACGGGACATACCACCTCTGCCAGCGGAGGAATAGAAGCGGTGGTCTGCCTGCTGGCGATGCAACACGGATTCGTTCCAGCCAACCTTAACTGGTCAAAGACTGGCGAAGGATTGATTGTTCCTATCACACACACCACAAGACAGCCACTGAAACACGTTCTCTGCAACGCTTTCGGGTTCGGAGGGAACGAGTCCTCTCTGGTGCTTTCCACTGAAGGAATTGACCTACCGAAAGCAGAGTATACCCTAGGATTGTCTGCACTTTGCCAGTCAACAACCCCAGATGACTCCGAGGTTAGCAAGTATATCAGTGCCGCAGAAGGACGGCGGATGACATCGCAGACACGTAGGATTGTTGTGGCAGCAAGGCAGGTGATGGAGGAGAGCGGCATAACAATGCCCGATGCAATCGTCTGCGCCACACAATGGGGATGCATGTTGCAGTCGATGCGGTTCTTGCAAGACATGCTGGACACTGATGAGCAGCAACTCAAACCCACGCCGTTCATCCAATCGACGCATAATACGATTGCCTCCATGATAGCCATCATGACCGGTAATCATGGTTATAACTGCACCTATGCACAAGGCAAGCAATCGTATGAGTGCGCCATGGCGGACATAACAACCCAGATGAGTCTCGGACTTATCCGTAGCGCACTGGTTCTGGAGTTTGACGAAGAGGTTGAGGTGTGGGACAAGGTATTGACGCTTATTGGAGACAAGACACACGCAGTAGCGCGTGCAACACTATTCGTAAAAAAGGATTGATATGAAACTGATACTATTAGCCCTCATCCAAAGTGCCTTGCTCTGCGCGGGACAGATGTTCATGAAACTCGCTCTGAAGGCGATGGGTGCTGCCGCGTGGAGCTGGTCATTCGTGGTTAGCCAACTTACCAACTGGTGGTGGCTGGCATGCGGCGTATCGTTCACTGCAGCAGGGTTGCTGTGGATGTATATCCTCAAACACTGGGCATTCTCGCAAGCCTATCCGCTCAGCAGCCTGGCATATGTGTTCGGGATGATTGCCGCCATGTTTGTCTTTCATGAGCATATAGCCTGGACGCAGTGGCTGGGTATATTGCTAATCATGGCAGGGTGCTACTTTGTCGCTAATTGAAAAGTGAAAGCAAGATACGATGTTTGCTCTTATACTAACCGTCATATTGAGTCTTGAGGCTGATTTCGTTCAGACAAAAACCGTAGCGATGATGACCGAGCCGCAGGTGTCAACCGGACACATGACCTATCGCGCACCGGACTACATGCAATGGGCTTACCGGACGCCACAAGCAACAGTCTGGGAGATTGACGGCGACAAGAGCAACGTCAATCCGCAAGTGCAAAAACTGCTACGGATGATTATGGCATCCATAGCGGGGAAGAGTACCGATGATCCGACAATCCAGCGCGAGAGCAAACGGATGTTCCGGTCGGTGGAAGTTATTATGGACGAACGCAACGAGGTCGCCCAACGCGTTGAACTGACAGAAAAGAATGGCGACACCACGATAATTGAATTTACGAATGTCATTACGCAATAGTTTGTACTTAGTAGAAAACCAAGAGAGACAGGAAAGCGGCGAGGCAATCTGTACCATCCGTTTTGATGCCTCACATCCTATCTTTGCCGGACACTTTCCCGGTCATCCGATTGTACCCGGCGCATGCCTGATACAGATTGCTGAGGATTTGCTGTCCGAACAATTGGGGCAGAACATACGTTTTTCGAGTATCCGAAATCTGAAGTTCCGCAAGCCTGTCACGCCGGATATGCAGGTGGCTGTAGTAATCAAAGATAATAAAGTGGAGATAAGGGATTTGTCATTAACCGAAGTTTATGCGCAGTTCGCAGCAACATATATGTGCCCTCATACCGACGTACAATAACGCCGGAACTATTGTTGACGTTGTGCGTCGGGTGCATAAGCATCTACGCAACATCATTGTGGTTGTGGATGGCAGTACGGACAACACGCATGCCTTGCTTGACGCGCTTGAATTTCCCGTTGCTATCGTCAGCCATGCGAAGAACAGAGGCAAGGGTGCTGCACTCGTTTCGGGTTTCCGCAAAGCCATTGAATTAGGGTATGATTTTGCCTTGACCATCGACAGTGACGGACAGCATTATCCCGAAGATATTCCTATTCTGCTGCGTGCTCACGACATCCATCCGCAGGCACTGATAGTCGGCAGCCGGCAGTTTACTGATGCAAATATGCCTGGCAAGAGCAAGTTCGCCAACCGCTTCTCCAACTTCTGGTTTGCATTACAGACAAGCATTCATCTGCCGGACACCCAGACAGGTATGCGGCTCTATCCGTTGCACCGTTTGCACGGTCTCAACATCCTTACCCGTCGCTACGAAGCGGAACTCGAACTGCTGGTTTTTGCTGCGTGGCATAATGTGCCGTTGGTACCTGTTCATGTGCGCGTCTGGTATCCGCCAAAGGAGGAGCGCGTCAGTCACTTTGTGCCTATACGCGACTTCACGCGTATCAGTATCCTGAATTGCTTTCTGTGCATCGGTGCCGTGCTTTTCGGGTATATCAATATGTACTGGCGAACCGTGCTGAGTTTCTTCTATTTCGGCACGACGATGCTGTTTGTTGTCAATCCGATAACATGGATCTTCTTCGCCATTCATGGTGACAATGCGGGTACACGGGCTCGCTACCACAAGTTTGCCCATTGGGTTGCGGGTCATTATGTACGTATGATCGGAGGATTACGTCCGATTATTGATACTGACCAGTCGCCGCTTACCGACCGGCAAGCCGTTATTATCGCCAACCACCAGTCGTTCATTGATATTATCCTCTGCCTGTCGCTCTCACCGAAGATTGTGATGGTTGTAAAAGATTACGTATGGTACAGTCCGTTCCTTGGCGTTGTGGCACGGTATCTGGACTGCGTACCTACTTCGTATGACGACGAACGTCGCGAAGCCACCGTCAAACGTATTATTGAGGAAGGCTACTCACTATTCGTCTTTCCCGAAGGTACACGCACCACCACTGGTGAGGTAGGGCGATTCCACCGCGGTGCGTTCTATTATGCGGAGCATTATCATCTGCCCATCCAGCCACTACTGATTGAAGGAATGACTGACTATATGGGCAAGCGTCAGTTTGTGTTGCGTCCATATGACGTCCGACTGTCGGTGCTTCCGCTTATCCCTGCCGACGATTATTCATGGGGAACGACATATAAGAAACGCGCCAAGTCGCTCGAAATGCACTACAATGCCCTTTTGCACTCCAATCGTGTACGCGTCGGTATCCTCGGCGCAGGAGTAGGCGGATTGTTCACCGGTGCTATGTTGGCGCAACGAGGCTATGAAGTGACGCTACTGGAGCAACTGCCGGTGTTCGGCGGTGGTTTGTACTCCTACGAACGCAACGGAGAAACATGGGGAACAGGCATGCATATTCTGTCCGGCATGGAACCTGAAGGCGCTGTAACCAAGGTCTTGGACGAACTGGGAATAAAGGCAGACTGTGTCATGACTACCTTAGATAATTCGCCGGAAGAACTGATCGGCAAAGCCGAGTGGCATGAGAGCCTGAACGGCGTCTATCGTTTCGTGGGTGGCAGTCAGAAACTGGCCAATGAGCTGGCATTGGCAATCACCCGCCATGGCGGAAGAATCATCACAAGCGAACAGGTCAAGGAGATAACACAGAATGACGGATTAATCGTTGTGAACGGCACATGGCGTTTCCATAAACTCGTCAGCACGCTGCACCCGAAACAACTGCTCAAACTGACGAACTTGCCGCTATATCGTCCCGTCACGCGCAAGCGTATTGAGAGCACTCCGGAGACCTTCGGTTCGTTCAAAACGTATATTCGTCTGCAGCCGGAAGCATTACCCTACGACCATGTTACGCACTACCTGCCGGAGCATCGTCTGCTTATCATGACGCCTTGTTCCGAGCACGGGCAGATATTTGCACGCACCATTGAGACGATTATGCCACTCAACTATGGCGACCTTGCACCGTGGCACGCTGACCGCAAGGAGAACTACACCGATTATGAGGCATTCAAGCGTAAGAAAGAACAAGAGGTACTTACACTGATTGAAACCGTCTATCCGGATATTCGTAAGCAAATGGTGGATATCTTCAGTTCCACATCCCTCACGTTCCGCGATGATTACCTCAGTCCCGAAGGAGCGATGTTCGGCATGTCAGAGCCTATTGGCTCGGTACGCACCCATGTCAACGGATTCTATCTGTCCGGGCAGAACATCTTCCTTCACGGCCTGTGTGGTGTAGTCATGACTGCCAAACAAACTATAGATGCACTATGCGAAGACTGCGACTGATATTACTTCTATGCTTGCTGACCGGTGGTCTGCAACTATCGGGCAAGACACCCACGCTTACTGCTTATCCGGCAGATAGCACGACTAACACAGGTATAGCTGTCATCGTTTGTCCGGGTGGCAGTTATTGCTGGCATGATATGTTGCATGAAGGCAGCGAGGTAGCGGAGTGGTTGCAATCGAACGGTATCAATGCGTTTGTGCTCAAGTACCGCGTGGCAAGTATCAGTGCCTATTGCCTGGGCTACCGCGTCATTGGACTCGGCAACAAGTACCCGAACATGCTCACCGATGTCGAAGATGCCTTGCGGTATGTTTACCAGCATGCCGACAGTTTCCGCATCGACACCACACGTATCGGTGTGATGGGATTCTCTGCCGGCGGACATCTGAGTGTGATGAGTGCCACGCACAACCGCACACAATACAAACCTGCATTCGTCTGCCCTATTTATCCCGTAGTAACCATGATTGACGAGCGATATGTGCACCACCGTTCGCGACGCGGAGCATTGGGTGTGTGGGGACATCTCAACCGCACGATGCGAGACTCGTTATCGCTGGAGAAACATATCACACGTGACTGCCCGCCGGTGTTCCTCGTCAACTGCTTGGACGATCCGGTCGTCAAGTACCGTAACTCCGAGTTGCTGGATTCGGCACTCAACGCCAACCAAGTGCCGCACCGCTATATCCAGTACCAAACCGGCGGTCACGGGTTCGGTGCATCGGAAGAGAAAGGCACCGCAGAGTGCCGTCAATGGAAAAATGAATTCTTACAATGGATATCGAATTTGAATCAGTAGAACGCATTCGTGCGTATCAGGAAGAATTACTCTGCAAGCAGATGGCATACCTTGCCGAACACTCGCCGCACTATCGGCGGATGTTTACCGAGCATGCTATTGATCCGTCATCCATCCGAACGATAGATGCCCTGCAGTGTGTTCCGTTCACGGAGAAAGCGGACTTACAGCGGTACAACAACGATTTTCTCTGCGTACCGCGTGAGGATATTATCGACTATATCACCACATCCGGCACATTAGGTGACCCGGTGCTGTTCGGTTGCACGGAAGCAGATCTCCAACGCCTTGCCTACAACGAACATAAGTCGTTCGCCTGTGCCGGATTGCACAAGGGTGATATTCTCCAACTGATGACCACCATCGACAAACGGTTCATGGCAGGTCTGGCTTACTGGATGGGTATCCGCAGTCTTGGTGCCAGTATCATCCGTGTGGGCAATGGTATTCCTGAACTGCAGTGGGACACAATCCTCCGCCTGCATCCTACGGCAATCATGTGCGTGCCGTCGTTCATCCTCAGGCTCATCGAGTACGCCGAGCAGCATAATATCGACTACCGCCACTCGTCTATCCGCAAGATTATAGGCATCGGCGAGGGACTGCGCGACCAACAGTTCCGCCTGAATCTGCTCGGGCAACGTATTCATGACAAGTGGCCGGAGGTAGAATTATATGCCACCTATTCGTCCACCGAGATGTCCGCCACGTTCAGCGAGTGCGAGCATGCCTGTGGCGGGCACGTTCATCCGGAACTGATTATAGTGGAGATTATCGGCGAAGATGACAAACCCGTACCTGACGGTCAGCCCGGAGAGATTGTTATCACAACGCTCGGCGTGGAAGGCATGCCGCTGCTGCGTTTCCGTACGGGCGATATTGCAGCAAAAGTCGTAGCGCCGTGCGCCTGCGGGCGGAACAGTTACCGTCTGACGCCACTCATCGGGCGCAAGCACAACATGATCAAACTCAAAGGTACTACCATCTACCCGCCAGCTATAAACGATGTATTGGACAACACGCCGTTTGTGGGCAACTATGTGGTTGTCGTCCGTCCATCGGATGCCGGAACGGATGAGGTGATTGTGCGCATCAGTCTGCGGGAGTCTATCCAGCCCGATGAAGCGATAAAGACGCTCAAAGACCATTTCCGCAGCCGTCTGCGTGTAGCACCGATTGTGGAGATTCTGCCTGCTGATGTAATCCAACAGATTAACTTCCCTGCCAAGAGCCGCAAGCCTGTCAAGTTCATTGACGAACGCTAATCATTCATCAAACAGCCTTCGAACAGTCTTCAATCACCGTTCAATATGAAGTCTATCCTGCTGCACATATACGATTCACTGTCTGCCCGCCGCCGCTGGTTATGGACAGGTCTGGCAGTTGTGGTTGCGGCACTCATCGGTATGTCTGTCTCGCTGCGTTACAACGAGGATATAATGGACTTTCTTCCCGTGGATGACGAGGACCGCGAGGCACTTGCTCTCTACCAGTCGCAACAGTCCGCTTCACGTCTGGTACTGATTGTGGAAGGTGACAGTCTGCGCGAAGAAGCTATCGAAGCCTGTGAAGAAGTTCTCCCTGACTTGACGACGGAGATTGACCTGTCGGAGCAACTATCGGGTATATACTCGCAGATGCCGTATTTCATTGCAGACTCTGTTTATGACCGTTTGGACGGGTATTTCTCGTCCGAGGCTGTCCGTGCGTCACTTGAGCGCGACAAACTTATTTTGTCCACACCCGGCACAAGCTTTCTGGCACCTGTTATCCAAGCCGACCCACTCGGCCTCATCAACCTTTCGGGTTTCACTCCTCCGTCTTCAGCTAACCGCTCCTACGCCTTCTACCAGACGCCTTACGGCAGTACAGAGACAAGGCGCAATGCGGCGCTCATTGATTCTCTGCAGACCGTTGCGAGCGAAATGCAGGAGCTGTTTCCCGACCTCAATTTGCGCTGGATAGGTGCACCGCTGATAGCTGTCGGCAATGCACGGCGTATAAAATTGGATACAGTGCTTTGTATTGCACTATCACTGGTACTGATAATCATTCTGCTGGTATACGCGTTCCCTCGCAGACGTGACTTGTGGTTCATCCTGATGGCTGTATCGTTCGGTTGGCTCACGGGTATGGCTGTGTTGCGAATGGTTACGCCAACCATTAGTGCCGTTGTGTTGGGTATAGGCAGTGTACTAATCGGCATTGCTGTCAATTATCCGCTGCACCTGTTGGTACACCAGCGTTATACAAGTTCGGTCCGTCAGACCTTGGATGAGGTGCTATCGCCGCTGGTGGTTGGAAACATAACTACGGTCGGCGCGTTTCTGACACTCATACCTCTGCAAGCCACTGCTCTCAAGCATCTGGGGATATTTGCGGCATCGATGCTGGTAGGCACGATACTGTTCTGCATCTTCGTACTGCCTCATCTCATGTCCGCTGAGCCGACACCGGTGCGCGAGATCAGACTACCGCTCCCCACCAACCCGAAAGGTATAGCCGCAGGACAATGGGTAGTCGTCGTTCTGACGCTCGTAGCCGGCGCATACTTGTGGTTGAAACCGTCCGAGCGCTTCGACGCCAACCTCAATCATATCAATTACATGACGCCGGAACAGCGTGCAGACCTGGCGTACTTTGATTCAATCGCCAATCCCCAACGTGAGATAAGCGAACATGCCTACCGCGCCGAACTATGGCAGGCGTACTGGCAGACACACGAAATAGATAGTATCATTACCTGCATACAGACGGAAGCTGCGGGTGCAGGTTTCCGTCCTGAGGCATTCACTCCGTTCTATGATATGCTGAAATCATGGCTGCCCGTCAAGGCGTTCGACATGCGCAAGCTGACGCAGGGACTGAGCGACAACTTCGACTATATAGGCCTATGCTGCTCGCTGATTGTGCTACTGTTCCTGTGGCTGAGTTTCCGCAACCTGTGGCTGGCGCTGATTGCGTTTGTGCCGATGGCATTGAGTTGGGTGTGGATACTGGCTACCATGCAACTGCTGGGCTTGCAGTTCAACATCGTAAATATCATCCTCGCCACGTTCATCTTCGGACAGGGTGATGACTATACCATCTTCATCGTAGAGGGATTGATGTACGAGCACCGGACAGGCAAACCTATCCTGCCGCAGTACCGCCAGTCGATACTGCTGTCTGCACTGATTATGCTGATTGGTGTGGGAATACTTGTGCTTGCCGTTCATCCGGCGATGCACTCGTTGGGTGCCGTGACGCTCATCGGTATGCTAATCGTACTGCTGATGGCTGTCACTATCCCACCGCTTCTGTTCCGATTGTACGTGCGGTTCTTTCCTGAGAAATAATGTACCTGATTACTCCAGACCTTTCTCCTTCGCCAATTGGCGGATATAGGTGACAGCAGCGTCATGGTCGTTGGGGATGATGCCGTCGAGGATAGCGTCCTTGACGGCTGACTTCAGTTCTCCGACAAGGGCGCAGGGTTCCAGACCGAACATTGCCATTATCTCGTCCCCCATCACGGGCGGCTGGAAGTTACGGATGCGGTCACGCTCCTCCAGTTCCACCATCTTACGGACCACCAGTTCGTAGTTGTCGTGGAAACGTTTGACCTTGTCCTGATTGCGCGACGTGATGTCGGCATTGCATAGGAGCATCAGGTCATTGATATCGTCACCCGCCTCGAAGAGCAGCCGCCGTACCGCGCTGTCAGTAACGGTCTCTTCGATCAGGTTGATAGGCCGCATATGCAGGTCAACCATCTTCTGCACATAATCCATCTTCTCGTTCTGCGGAAGTTTGAGCGCCTTGAAGATACGTGGCACCATTTTCGCGCCTATATAGTTGTGGTTGTAGAATGTCCAGCCTACCTTGGGTTCGTACTTCTTGGATTTAGGTTTGCCTATGTCGTGCAGCAATGCTGCCCAACGAAGCCATAAACCATTTACTATTTGGTCATTTACTATTTTTTCATTTTTACGTTGCAGTTCGGCTACGTTGTCGAGAACCTTGAGGGTGTGATAGAATATATCTTTGTGTGCACGACCGTTGACTGTTTCAACACCTTTGAGTGCTGACAATTCGGGGAAGATGAGCGGCAGCAGCCCTGTCTTGTCCAGCAGCAGCCATCCTTCTGACGGACGTCGGGAGAGCATAATCTTGTTCAGTTCGTCGGCTATGCGCTCACGCGTGATAATATGGATACGCTCACGATTGCGCACGATAGCATCGAAACATTCGCCAGTGAGGTTGAAGCCGAGTTGCGTAGCAAACCGTATGGCGCGCATCATACGCAGCGGGTCGTCGCTGAAGGTTATATCCGGGTCGAGTGGCGTCTGTATGATGCAGTTTTCGAGGTCATACACGCCATCAAACGGGTCAAGCAGTTCGCCGTAGCGATTCTTGTTCAGGCAGATAGCCATCGCATTGATGGTAAAGTCCCGACGGTTCTGGTCCTCTTCCAATGTACCATCCTCCACAATAGGGTTGCGCGAGTCATGGCGGTAACTCTCCTTACGTGCGCCAACAAATTCCAACTCGGTATCCCCTTTCTTCACTTGTGCTGTACCGTAGGTCTTGAATATACTCAGGTGAGCATGTTTGCCGAGGCGACCGGCAACTGCTTGAGCGAGCAGGATTCCCCAGCGAGGCGCCTCGCCCTGCTCAATAGGCGGACCAACCACCACGACATCAATATCCTTGCTATCGCGATGGAGGAAGAGGTCCCGCACCCAACCGCCTACCACATAGCATTCGATACCCAACTTGTCAGCTTCTGCACCGACAAGTTCCAAGACAGGCTGATGAATTTTCGGGTTAGTGATGATCAAGGGCAGTCAACAATTACCAAAATTATCCAAAATTTCTTATGGGGTCCATTTTATCGGTTGGCGTACATATCTTCGTAGTACTTTTCGTACTCACCGGAAGTGATGTTATCCACCCATGCCTCGTTGTCCAAGTACCAGCGGACAGTCTTCTCGATACCTTCCTCAAACTGAAGGGTCGGTTCCCAACCGAGTTCGCGTTGCAGTTTGCGCGAGTCGATGGCGTATCGCATGTCATGTCCTGCGCGGTCGGTAACGAAGGTGATGAGGTTCATATCCTCGTCTTCCTTGCGACCGAGCAGACGGTCAACCGTGCGGATAACCACCTTGATGATGTCAATGTTCTTCCACTCGTTGAAACCGCCGATGTTGTATGTCTCGGCAATCGTGCCTTTGTGGAAGATGAGGTCAATAGCGCGCGCATGATCCTCCACGTACAGCCAGTCGCGGACATTCTCGCCTTTGCCATATACGGGCAGAGGTTTGCGGTGACGGATATTGTTGATGAACAGAGGAATCAGTTTCTCGGGGAACTGGTACGGGCCATAGTTGTTGGAGCAGTTCGTGACGATGGTCGGCATTCCGTA
>JAFSXJ010000071.1 GCA_017444065.1 Paludibacteraceae bacterium
CTCGGCGAGTTCCAGTGCCATAGCGTTGAGTCCGTAATAATACAATGTCGTATCACCTGCTCTGTAGAAAGACTTGGCGGATTGTTCGTACATGTCATAACCCAGTTGGAACTCATCCACCAGGTGGCACATCGTGCCCATATTCGTATAAATACGTCCGAGGATATGGTAATCGTTGAACCAGGGGAGAGGTATGACGCGTTGGATATACGGCGCATGGGTGCCGGCGATGAACGCCTGCATAGCGGCAACCTGGTTGCCATGCTGACGGAGCAGGTAACCGTAGTAATAACACGCGCGTGCGTAATAATTAGGATAGATATACCTCCACCTGCCCGTTGTGGCGAACGCCTCCGCCAGCCCCAGGCTGTCGTCATACAGCCTGCCCTCGTTCACGCGCATGCTCTCCGCCGCAGCGAGCGTCTGCTGCGCCTCACGGACTGCCCCTGCATGCGCAGAACCCTGCATGACGGGCAGCAGGAAGAAGAGGGATAGCAGTATGTGCCGGAAGTGCGCCATACGGCTTACCTCTTCAGTTCAAAGGGGAAGGAGGCGATGAGTGCGCCGTCGATGAAGAAGTCGGCGTTGTAGGTGCCTTTGTACAGGATCTCGCCTACGGGCCAATAGAGCACTTCGTCCAGTGCTTCGCCACCGTACTCGAACTGTTTGGTCAGTGAGTATTCGATCTCGCTGTTCTCGAAGGCGAACATCCGCTGTGCAGGATTAGGCAGGCTGATCAGTTCGCCGTCAGGACGGACTATGCGCATATAGACCTGCTTCATGCCGCGGTCGCTGGTGATGTTCTTGCCGATAGTGAAGTCGAACTGAATCTTCTGCATATGGTTGAGGTTCGACGTCTTGCGGTCGTTCTTGTTCAGCGGTGTGACCTTGAATGCCGTTATCTCAAGCATCGAGGCGCGGGTGACCTTTTCCGTCAGATGGGTGTTCTGCTGCTGCAACTCCTCCGCCTGCTGCTGCACGACGGCGTACTGCTCGCGCACCTGCCTGTTCTCGGCGGTCAGACGCTGGTTGGTCCGGTTGAGCGAGTCAATCTGGTGCACATACGACACCATGACCTGACGTACAGTAGCCAGCTCCTTCTTCAGTTCGGCTATACGGCGGGCATTGGTCGCCTTGGTGATGCGCAGCTCCTCCAACAGGTCGCGCACGCGTTGCTGCTCCTGATTGAGGAGCTGCGCCAGCGAGTCGTTGTGGATATCCGGTGTACGGTAGCCGTCGAACTGCATGGCGAGGTCCTCGTACTCGTCCTCGAGTTCGGATTTCTCAAACTCCATCTGCTCGACCATCTCGGTCATCTCCTGCTTCTGCGCAAAGTACAGATATGCCAGCACACCGAGGGCTATCAAAAGTACGGAAAGAATTATTACCGTGAATGATTTTTTCATATTTGAGTACGGATTATGCGGAATAAACGGAATTACAATAGAGGAATTACTTTTTCCAGTTGGTTGCTTCGTGAGCCTTTGATGAGCACAGTGCATCCGCTGAGCGGTTGCTGCCTGAGGTGCTCGCACAGGTCGTCAACGGTTGAGAAGACAGGGTAGGGCGCAGTTGTCTCGCGGTACTCGTCGCCGACCAGCAGCACGGTGTCCGCCTTGCGCTCCAGCAGCATGTTCACGATGTTCTGGTGCTCGGTGTGGCTGTACTCGCCCAGTTCGCGCATGGCGCCAAGCACAAAAGCAAGAGGCTTTTGTGCATTTACCATTTTATCATTTACCAGTTGGCCATTTATTGGTTCATTGGACCATTTGGTATTTGTAAACGCCTCGATGGCTGCGGTCATGGATGTGGGGTTGGCATTGTAGGCATCCACGATGAGGGTGTTCTTGTCCGTTACGGTCTTTTGTGAGCGGTTGTTGGAAGGAACGTATGCGCGTATAGCCTGCAGACCTGTCTCACGGTCCACGCCGAAATACTCTCCCACGCACAGCGCTGCCTGGATGTTCTCGCTGTTGTACGCCCCGACGAGATGCGTGCCTTCGGGCATCTGACCGGTGTGGTATAAGACCGCTGTAAAGCACCCCACGCGGGCGAGCCCTTTGGGGACCCCGCGGCTGACAGAAGACAGACCGTCCTTCAGACTGACAGACCGCTGTGCTGACAGATACATCTGTTCCAGATTAGGATTGTCCGCGTTACGGAAGATCGTGCCGTTGTGGGCGAGGATAAAGTCGTACAGCTCAGCTTTGGTGCGCATCACGCCCTCGAACGAGCCGAAGCCCTGCAGATGCGCCTTGCCGACGTTGGTTATCAGTCCGCAGTCCGGCTCGCAGACTTCTACGAGTTCCGTGATGTCACCGGGGTGCGAGGCGCCCATCTCGACGATTGCCAGTTCGTGCTCATTGGTCAGCTGCAGCAGCGTGAGCGGCACGCCGATGGAGTTGTTGAGGTTGCCCTGTGTGTAATGCGTCTTGTACTTGGTGCTGAGCACCGCCGCCAGCAATTCCTTCGTAGTCGTCTTGCCATTGGTGCCGGTGATGCCGATGACGGTCTTTCCCCACTGCCTGCGCCATGCACGAGCGAGGTCCTGCAAGGCAAGCAGGCTGTTCTCCACACGAATGATTCGTCCCTCATAACTCTTCTGCATGGAGCAGGTCTGCGGGATATCCTCATCCACGATGACGTACGCAGCACCGTTCTCCAGTGCCTGCAAGGCAAACTGATTGCCGTTGAAACGCTCGCCCTTGAGCGCCACAAACACGCAGCCGTCGGGGAGGTTGCGCGTGTCGGTAGAGACGCTGAGCGATGAGTTATTTCTTATTAGGAAGCTCCAGTCCATAACCTTTCTTTTTGTCTTCCACCTTGAGCGCGAGGCTCAGCAGGAACGCCAGTACACCAAACGATGCGAATACAATCATCGGTACCAGATAGCCGTCAGTAGCCACACGCAGCTTGCCAATCAGCAGCGGCACGAGGCACAGACCGACGTTCTGCACCCAGAAGATGAGGCAGTACGCCGAGCCGAGAACCTTCTCGTCGATAATCTTCGGTACGCTGGGCCACATCGATGCCGGCACAAGCGAGAAGCTGACGCCGAGCACAAGGATAGTGACGAGTGCCAGCAGTTTGCTCGGGTAAGCAGGCAGCACAAAGGCGAACACGCAGTGGCAGGCAATCATGATGACCGAGCCAAGCAGCATCATCGAGGCTCCCTTGCCCTTGTAATCGATGAATGCACCCAGGAACGGCGTGAGCACCATAGCCAGTATAGGGAACCACTTGAACAGACCTGCCGCCTCGGCGTTGCTGATGCTGAGGGTCTCCTCCAGGAAGTTCGTGGCGAAACGCTGGAACGGGAAGATAGCCGAGTAATACAGCACGCACAGAAGCGCCACGATCCAGAACATCTTGCTGGAGAAGATCTGCTTGAGGTCGCTGACATGGAACTCATCCTCGGGGTCATGCACGGCAGGAGCCTCACCGATAGCCACGAGCTGCTTGTCGAACTGATTGTCCATGATTGTGAACACGAAGAAGTTCAGCAATCCGATGACGAGCAGCAGCGACGCAAACAGCAGCGGTGCCACAACCGAGTTCGTGCCGTTGACGGCGAACTGCTGGCTGATAGTCGGAGCAAGCCACATGGCACCGAACACGCCCAGACGGGCAATAGCCATCTCCAGACCCATAGCCAGAGCCATCTCCTTGCCCTTGAACCACTTGGCGAGAATCTTGCTGACGGTTGTGCCTGCCATCTCGCAGCCGCAACCGAATATCATAAAGCCGAACATCGCCAGCTTGGCGCTACCCGGCATAGCAGGCCACCAGGCGTTGAGCCACTCCACGGTGTTGGCGTCCGCCCAAGAGATGCCCCAATACTTGATACCTGCACCAATCACCATCAGCGATGCACTGAGCAGACCGGTGAAGCGTACACCCATCTTGTCGAGGATGATACCCGCCAGGATAAGGAAACCGAACACGTTGAGCAGATACTCGCCGGCAGCATACGTGCCGAACACACCCTGGTCCCAGCCGAGCGTGTCGTTGAGCAGGGATGCCAGAGGCGAGAGTATGTCCACAAACATATAGGCGAAGAACATCATCGACGCCACCAATACGAGCACCGTCCAACGTGCCCAAGCCTTGTCACGCAATAAGTTTTGAATTTGTTCCATAGTAGTGTTGTTTGATCAGCCAAATTTGGTTGATATGTTGCTGATATATTATCATAATGCCTCATCCTCTTGTTTGCGAGGATGAGGCGTGTTGTGTTTACGTTTGAGCCACTCCGCCTTACGCTTCTCATATTCCGCGTAGTGCGCTTCAAGATAGCCGTCCGCCATGTAGATTTACCATTTAGTCATTTACTATTTGGCCATTTATTTTATTCCGAGTTTGGCTTTGACGAGCGGCATCACGTTGTCGGCGTCAGGGGCGATATATACGGCTGCAGCGGAGTCGAAGATGTAGGTGTAGCTGTTGGCGGCCCCTACTTCCTGAATAGCCTTGGTCATTCGCTCGTTGATGGGCTTGAGGTACTCTCCGCGCTTCTGCTCAACGTCCTGTTGTGCGGTCTGATAAGTTGTTTGCAGACGCTGCTGCATCGAATAGAGCTCTTCCTCCTGAATCTGGCGCATCGCCTCGGGCAGGGTGCTCTGCTTCTGCTGGTAGTCCTGCAACTTCTTCTGATACTCCTCCTGCATGGTCATGAGCAGGTTCTCGTATTGCTTGTTCAAACTGTCCATGCGAGCCTGAACATCCTTGAGCTCGGGCATCTGCATGAACAACTCCTGCGTGTTCACATAACCGAACTTCTGTGCGTTTGCGGTCAGCGTCAACGCCAATACCGCCATAATCATTACAATCTTTTTCATATTCGTGTATTCTGTTGTTATTTCTAATTGATCAGCCAAATGTGGCTGATGCGTTCTATTTCGCGCCTAACTTCTGCAACAACTGGTCCGAGTAGTCGAGTTTGGACGACATATAGAGCAATCCCTGGTCGGACGAGCGGTCCTTGATGACATCGATATGCTTCTCGTTGGCGAGCTCCTGGATAGCGGCGTAAATCTCATCCTGTATGGGTTTGAGCAGTGCCTCGCGCTTCTTGACCAGTTCGCCTGACTCGCCGAAATACTTGCGCTTGAGTTCGATGGCTTCCTGTTCCTTGGCAAGTATCTCCTCTTCGCGGCGCTGACGCATCTCTTCAGATAGGAAGATCTGCTCGGTCTGGTAGTTGGTGGTCATGACGCGGATCTCCTGCTCCAGGGCGTCAATCTCTTTCTGCCAGCGCTTGGCTATCATCGTAAGTTGCTCGTTTGCCGTCTCGTACTGAGGAAGATTCTTCAAAATGTATGCCATATCGACATACGCGACGGAATTATCTTTCGCCTGCATGACGCCAATCATGCATAAACTGCTGAATATTAACGCAATCAGTCTTTTCATTTTTGTTATTTATCTTTTAGCATCCAAGTTTGGCTGCGGTCTTTATTCTTTTAGCAAAGCGGTCTTTCAGCCGCAGGCGGTCTATTACAATTCCTGCCCTAACACAAAGTGGAATTGGCTCTTGCCGTACTGGTCGGAGCCGTTGATTTGGTCAAATCCCCAACCCCAGTCTATACCTAACAGACCGAACATAGGCAGGAACACGCGCACACCCACACCGGCGGAACGCTTGAGGTTGAACGGGTTGTAATCCTTGATGTCGGCGAAGCAGTTACCCGCCTCAAGGAAGGCGAGCGCCCAGATGGTGGCGTTCTGCTCGAGGGAGATAGGATAGCGCAACTCGAGGGTGAACTTGTTGTACAGGTAGCCCATGTTGCGTCCGGTCTGTGCGTCGTACGGCGTGAGTGAGCCGGAAGTGTAGCCACGCATCGAGATGTAGTCGGTTGCGTAGGACGAGTACGACGACATACCGTCGCCACCCATGTAGAACGACTCGAACGGAGACTTGGCGTACTTGTTGTAGTGACCGAGGTAACCGAAGTCGAAACGCGTCATGAGCACGAGCTTGGAGTCACGCGTGAGCGGCGTGAACACCTTGCCGCTGAACTTCCACTTGTGGTACTCGATGAGGTTGTAGCGTTCGTTGGTAGTCATCTGCGAGTAATCCTTGCCGTTGAACAGCGACCACGGCGGGGTAATCTTCAGTCCGAGCACGAACTGCGAGCCGCGGCGCGTATATATCGGGTTGTCGATACTCGAGCGCGAAAGCTGGAGGTTCAGCGCGAGTGTGTGACTCGTGCCGTTGGAGATGAGCAGGTACGCCCAGTCCTTCAACCAGTAAGCCTGGTACGACAGTTCGCCGTAGAACTGGAAGTAGTCATCCGGCCAGCGCAGACGCTTGCCGTAACCTATGCTCACACCGAAGGTGCGCAGGTACTTGTCGGGGTCAGCCTCCGATTCCGCCAGCTGCTGGTAGTAGTCGGAGTTGCCATAGTAGGCGTAGTTGTAGGCGTAGGAGTTGTACAGGTTACGATAGGCTTGGTAGTACCGGTCGGAGTATCCGGTCTGCGAGGCGAAGAAGATAGACGTTGATAGCGAGTTCGGGCGCTTTCCGCCGAGCCACGGCTCGACGAACGACAGCGATGCCGAGGTGTAGTACACGCCGTTCGTGCGCGCATTGATGCTGAAGGTCTGACCTTCGCCCTGCGGAACGATGCGGTACGACTTGGGATTGAACAGGTTCTGGATGGCGAAGTTAGTGAACTTCAATCCGATAGAGCCTACTATACCCGTCGCTCCCCAACCGAGCGAGAACTCAATCTGGTCAGATGACTTGGTCTCAAGGTTGTACGTTATATCCACCGTTCCGTCCTCAGGGTTGGGCTGGATGTCGGGCACAAGCTTCTCCTGGTCGAAGTGCCCCATCTGCGCCAACTCACGCAGCGAACGCATGATGTCCGACTGCGAATAGAGCTGTCCGGGCTTGGTATAGAGTTCGCGGCGCACGACATGTTCGTACACGCGCGTATTACCTACTATCTTGATATCGTTGATGGTAGCCGGGCGTCCTTCGTACATGCGCATTTCAAAGTCGATGGAGTCGTTGTCAACATTGACCTCGACGGGCTCGACGTTGAAGAACAGGTACCCTTGGTCGGTATAGAGTTTCGACACAGCGTCATCGTCCTCATTCAAGCGTTTGTTCAGTTCCTTGAGGTTGTATGTCGAGCCGGGTTTGATGCCGAGCACGGCGTTCAGATAGTCATACGGATAAACGGTGTTGCCGACCCAGTTGATGGAGCGGATATAGTACTTGTCACCCTCGCTGATAGTCATATATACGTCAACGCGCGTGGGGTCTTCGGGGTTGGGCGCGATGCTGTCCGCCACGATATATGCGTCGCGATAGCCGAGTTCGTTGTACTTCTCGATGACGGCTTTCTTGTCATTCTCAAACTCCGCGGCAACAAACTTCTTCGTGCGGAAGAGGTTGAGGATGTTGTTGTCATTGGTCTTCTTCATCGCCTGGTTAATCTGCGTGTGCGTAAGCGCTTCGTTACCGGTGATGTATATTTTGCCGACCTTGGTCTTGGCTTTCTTGTCCACATTGACGAGCACCTTGACGTATCCCTCTCGGTCATGGTCAGCCTGTTGCAGCACTTGTACCCCGGCATTGTGGAAGCCTTTCTCTGCCAGATACTTCTTGACAACAGTCTCCGCGCGGTCTGCCAGGTTGGGCGTCATCTGCGCGCCTTTGCTGATACCCACCTTGACCTCGACATCCTCCTGCTCGCTCTTCTTGAGTCCGACATACTTGATCTCGCTTACGCGCGGGCGCTGCTTGAGGCGAATCTCCAGCCAGATCTTGTCGCCCTCAATCTTCGTGGCGGCAATCTTAACGTCGGAGAACAGACCTTGCTTCCAGAAACGACGGATACATTTGGTAATCTGGTCGCCCGGCACCTCAATCTTGTCGCCGACAGCCAGACCGGAGAATCCGATGAGCACAAAATCCTCGTAGCTGGGAGCACCGGTCACGCTGATACCCGCAATCTCATAAGTCTTGCGGGTCATGCTGTACTCGATTTTTGGTACAGAGGCAGCCGGCGCAGAGACAGACGCGCTGTCCGTTGCGTCGGGGATGGGCGTGCTGTCCTGTGCATATGCCACGGCAGGCAGACACAGAAGCAGAAGGAATATATATATCAGGAACTTTTTCAACTTTTTAATTGTTCGGAAGTCTTCCCGAACCGTCTCTCTCTATGTTGGTAATCAACGATTGCTTCGTACAGGTCTTCCGTCGTGAACTCGGGCCACAGGCGCGGAGTGAAGTACAGTTCGCTGTACGCTATCTGCCAAAGCAGGAAGTTCGAAATCCGCATCTCTCCCGATGTACGGATGAGCAGGTCGGGGTCGGGTATGCCGCCAGTGGTGAGATGATTGCTGATGCTTGCCTCGTTGATGTCATCAATGCCGAGCGTGCCTGCCTTGACCTCTGCGGCAATGCGCTTGGCAGCCTCAATGATTTCCCATCGCGATGAGTAGGAGAGTGCAAGCACAAGGTTCAATCCGGTGTTGGCGGAGGTCTCGTGTATGCAGCCGAGGAACTTTTCGCGCGTAATTTGCGGCAAGCGGTTCACATCGCCGATGGTGAGCAGCCGTACGTTGTTCTTCATCAGCGTGGGTGTCTCCTTGGCAATCGTATCGACGAGCAGTGCCATCAGGGCGTCAACCTCCTCCTTCGGGCGGTTCCAGTTCTCGGTCGAGAATGCGTAGAGCGTCAGGTACTCGATGCCAAGCTCCGCTGCGGCTTCGGTGATATTGTGCACGGTGGTCACACCTTGTTTGTGGCCGAACATCCGCGCCAGACCTTGCTTCTTCGCCCAACGGCCGTTGCCATCCATGATGATGGCTATGTGCCGCGGTATCCGCTCCTGTATGATTTCGTCTTTCTTGCTCATGACTAATATTTCTCCTTGCAGAACTTGCAAACGGATTTCTCCTTGGCAAATTCAAAAACTATGCCAAACTGAATCGTAGATACGACATCCAGGTTCAGAATGTTGCTTCCGTTGAGTTCGTGAATGTTGTTGTACCGCGGGTCGGGCTCAAGGTTGTCGGCAAAGCAGAGGTTGTTCTGCCACGCCAGATACATGCCTATATGCTCCGAACAAACCCAGCGGAAGCCTATACCTACAGGAATGTACGCAGCGTACTGCGTGAAGCCCTGGTGCATCGACATACCAATGCCGGCATAGATGTACGGTGTGTAGGGTTTGACCTTCAGGTCATACTTGTCGCTGATGCCGAAGGGCAGGAAGTTGAACCGTGCCGTGGCGTCGATGCTGACCATGTAGTTCGTCCATATCTCGCCGTTCGGATCAGGCAATCCCTGCTCGGTGGCAGCGCGCCCAGCCAGACGTCCTGCTGTGCCCTGCAGCATGACAGACCAGCGTTTGTTGAACAGGTAGCTGACTTCTGCGCCGTACGCCTCACGGATATTCTGGAACATCTTCGGGTTGGCATCGCCCACATAGTACATCATACCGCCCTGCACACCCACTTCAACCTGGTTGTGCCCCACACGCTGGCTGTATGCCTGCAACGGTAACAGACACACAACAAGCATGCACAAAATCATATGCCGTAGATAACTGTGCATAATTTGAGCCTACAAAGGTACGACTTTTTTTTCAAATATGCAAATTTTACGGCACTTTTTTTGTTTTTAGCATATACGCGTGCAATATCGTGCCTCACCGTGCGAGCTTCATGACTTCGTCAGCTATACGTGCTGCGGAGTCGGTTTCGGCGAGTGCAAGGATGTTGGTGTGGAGTGACTCCAGCTGTTTTTTGTCCTGAATGAGTGCCAGCGCTGTGGGAATCAGTTTGTCCGCAGCCTCGACATCCTTCACGAGCACGGCGGCGTCGCGGTTGACGAGTGCCATGGCGTTGTGTGTCTGATGGTCTTCCGCCACGTTAGGCGACGGCACGAGGATAGCGGGTTTACCCAGCAGGCACAGTTCGCTGATAGACGACGCTCCTGCACGGGAGATGACCAGGTCGGCCTGGGCGTAACGGTCGGGCATGTCGCTCAGGAAGTCCAGACACTCGATGCTGGCCGGACTGCCTGCGTTCTCCCAGGCTTCCTTGCACTCGGCATAGTATGTTTTGCCGGTCTGCCATACAACATGTATTCCGGCATCCACCAGCTGCTTCAATCCTGCCGCCACGGCGCGGTTGATGGTCCGTGCGCCAAGACTGCCGCCTATGATGAGCAGCGACGGATGACCGTCCTTGCGGCGTGTGCCGGTTGTGAGGTTCTGGCGGACTGGGTTGCCGGTCAGGATGATCTTGTCTGCGGGGAAGAACTTCTCCATGCCGGGGTAAGCGACACAGATTTTAGCCGCTTTGTCCTTGAGCAGTTTGTTCGTCACTCCGGCAAAGCCGTTCTGTTCCTGCAGCAGGATAGGAATGCCCATCTTCGCAGCCATCCACATGGCTGCACCGGACGCGTAACCGCCGACGCCTATGCCGACCTGCGGCTTGAACTCGCGTATAATTTTCTTGACCTGGATGAGCGAACGCATCAAATCCCATAGTACGCTGATGTTCTTCCACGGCTGTGCACGGTTGAAACCGCGTACAGGCAGACCGGCAATCTTGTAACCTGCCTGTGGCACACGCTCCATCTCCATGCGTCCGAGTGCTCCGACAAACAGAATGTCAGCATCGGGGTCGGCTGCCTTCAGCGCATTGGCTATACTTACGGCGGGGAAGATATGCCCTCCTGTTCCGCCTCCGGAAATAAGATATTTCATAATAATTTTGTGTTTTTTAGGCTGTTTGAGGGTGCAAAGTTACGATTTTTTTCGGAATTATGCAAGATTTATTCGCAAAAAAGTGTTTTTTATGCATCATAAATTTGCTAATATGCAAAATTTTTTGTACTTTTGTAGGGAAAATGTATTATAACTATGTTACACGTTACTGAAGAAGTGTCGCGCTGCTTGTTATGCGCTGATGCACCCTGCGGCAAAAAAGCCGCCCGCGCCATTCGTGCGTTACGATTTGAGAACCTTTGGACTGCTCGCGAGTTGCTCGCCGAACTGACGGACGCTGAGATTACGGCTGCCGAACAGTCGTGCATCCACTATGACTGTCCGATACGTATACGGGAACTGAAGAATGCTGTGCTGCAGGACGCTGCGCCGCAGGAGAACAAGGGCGAGTTGCCATCGTTGGAGCTGAACTTCTGCGATATGGTATGCGAGAACCCGTTTTTCCTTGCAAGTTCGGCTATCTGCACGAACTACGAGATGGTGGCGCGTGCGTTGGAGACCGGTTGGGCAGGCGTGTTCTACAAGACGATTTGCAAACAGGAAATCCGTGAGGTGTCACCGCGATTTGATGCCGTTAGAAAGGAAGGTACGCCGTTCGTAGGCTTCCGTAATATGGAGCAGCTGAGCGAGAATCCCTACACGATGGATTTTGATATCCTTCATCGCCTAAAGGTGAACTATCCTACAAAACGCATCATTGCCTCAATCATGGGACAGACCGAAGAGGAGTGGATTGAACTGGCGAAGATGGCTGAAGAGGCAGGTTGCGATGCCGTGGAGCTGAATTTCTCCTGCCCACAGATGCATTTGACGGGGCTGGGGTCTGATATCGGTCAGAGCGACGAACTGATCTTGTTCTATACATCGTTTGTCCGCGATGCGGTTAAGATACCCGTTATCCCCAAGATGACGCCCAACGTGATGAGTATGTCCACACCGGCGCTGGCCTGCTTCTATGGCGGAGCATCGGGCATCAGTGCTATCAATACCATCAAATCCATCACCATGAGCCACGATGCGGAGGTGAGCTGCAAGAAGACCATCAGCGGTTACTCCGGCAAGGCGGTCAAGCCTATTGCTCTGCGTATGATTTACGAGATGACCGGCAATCCTATACTACACAAGGCCGGCATCGAGAAGCACATGGATATCAGCGGTATAGGCGGCATCGAGACCTGGCGTGATGCACTGGATTTCATTCAGCTCGGCTGCCGTAACGTGCAGGTGTGCACGGCTGTGATGCAGTACGGTTACCGCATTATCGATGACCTGATTCTTGGCCTGCAGCACTACATGCAGGAACGTGGTATCGTGGAACTGAAGAAACTGGTCGGCGAGGAACTGAAGAACATTGTTCTACCGAGTGATTTGGACCGCGAGACCATGGTACTGCCGAAGATTAATCGCGAGAAATGTATCGGTTGCGGCCGTTGCTCAATCTCCTGTGCCGACGGCGGTCATCAGGCTATCGCTTTTGGCGAAGACCGCAAGCCGCATATCATCGGTCAGAAGTGCGTAGGCTGTCACCTGTGCCGGCTTGTTTGCCCGACAGGTGCCATCGGTATGGCCAAGCGAATGCCGAAGAAGAATTAACAGGAAAGACAAGACCGTTGACTCCGGATGCGCTACAGGTATCTACACATAACAGCGGCACTGTTCCTCATCATCGGTATGGGGATGCAGGCGGTGGTTTCATATCGTCGGGCTTCCCGTCATGTACAGGAACAGATCGAGTTACAGACGCAGCTGGCGCAGGAGAAACTACGCTTCGAACTGTACGACGCCTACGATGCTACCGTCCGATTGGAGAATTTTATCAAAGATGAGATGACGCGGCCGGAGGATCTGCTGGAAGAGACACGTGCCATACTCAAGCACTATCCGCAGTTTTTCACATGTTATGTCGCTTTTCCGGAGTACCGCTATCCCGAGAAAGGCAAGTGGTACTGCCCATGCTCCTATCGCGTCAGAGATTCTCTTATTACGATTGATTTCGGTGATGCGGAGCACGACTATTTCACACGGGAGTGGTACATAGGAGCACTGGCAAGCGGCGAAAAGGGCTTCTGGAGTCAGCCCTATCACGATGAGGATTTTGAGGAGACCATCTTCACCCATTCCGATGATATACGGGATAAACAGGGTAATCTGATAGGCGTCGCTACCATTGATTTCAGTGTCTCTTGGCTACATCAGCTGTTGGAGCAGTACAAGCCTTTTGACAAGGCGGTGTTTGTGCTCTATAGCTCAAGCGGAGAACCGTTGGCGGTGAGCGGCAAGCAGACTGAGTTCGGCAAGAACTGCGGGCAGAGCCCTATTGTCAGCCACACGGTCCTGCAGCCCATTGATTTGGATTTGGTCATGGTGGTGCCGCGCAGTTACATTTGGGCAAGTATCCGTTGGGGAATAGGCTTGCCGTTTGTGGTGTTCCTGCTGGGTATCATCGTCGTGGCAGTGCTCTTTCGGCGTATGTGGCGCGACCGCGAAGAGAGTGCCAAACTTGAGCTCATGCAGCGCGATATGCAGATTGCGCATGACATACAGATGGGGATTCTTCGCCGCGATTTCCCGAAGGATAACGAACTTGCCATCCATGCCGAACTGATACCGATGCGTGAAGTGGGCGGTGACTTGTATGATTTCTGCCGTGAGAGCGATAACCTCTGGTTCATCATCGGCGACGTGAGCGGCAAGGGCGTACCGGCTGCCATGTTCATGAGCGCAGCAGTCAATCTGTTCCGCGCAACCGGAGTACGTGCCAACTCGCCCAAAAAGATAATGGAAGAGATGAACGCCGTGCTCAGCGAGAACAACCCGTCCTTCATCTTCGTTACTGCTTTTATCGGTCGTCTGCATATTCCCAGCGGACAACTGCTGTACTGCAATGCCGGACATTGCGAGCCGCTGATTGTAAGAAGCGTGAAGGGTGGAGGAGCATGCGTCGAGAGCCTCCGGGTGGAGCCTAACATCCCCTTGGGTTATGACGGCACGTATAAGTTTGCGGAGCAGGGCTGCATGCTCGGCGAGGGCGAAATGCTAGTGCTCTATACCGATGGAGTGACCGAGGCACGTGATAGCCGCAAGCGGATGCTCGGCAAGCAGCGTTGGGCGGAGATGGTGGCGCAGGGCGGAGACCTGTTGCCGGCAGTAAGACGGTACATAGGCGAGGCAGAACCGACAGACGACATAACACTCATGACTATCCGCAAACTTAGTGCCGTGCAGCCGGTGACGCTGCGTGTGTCTAACAATGAGAACCAATGGCCACTGCTCAAGCGTACGATACATGAGTGCGGTCTGTGCATCGGTATGGACAAACGTGTGCTCAAGAAACTCGAACTGGCAGCCGAGGAAGCCGTGGTGAACATCCTGCACTATTCGCAGGCGACGGAGATTGCTTTGGAAGTCAGAAGTCAGAAATCAGAAATCAGCATTCAGCTGACGGATGACGGAGTGCCGTTTGACCCGACCACCTACGTCAGTGACCCTGTAAAACAAGTCGATGAACGCCAGATAGGCGGTCTGGGCATCAGCCTGATACGCAAGATTGCTGACGAACTGCGCTATCAGCGTACAGGCAATACGAACCAATTGACAATAATTAAATATATATAATCATGCAAATCAATATCCTTCCGAACGGTCAATTGACACGTGTGTGCCTGATTGGCGAACTGGACACAACAGCTACGACTGAGCAAACGGACGAGCTCAATCAAGTGATTGCGCTGGCGGACAAAGCATTAGAGATTGATTGCTCCGAACTGGAGTACATTTCTTCAGCCGGCCTGAGATTCTTCATGCAGCTCAAGCGCGTGAGCGAAGCCAAAGGCGGCTCAATCCGCATCTCACACCTCAACGAAGATGTCGCCGACATCTTCCGCATGAGCGGGTTTAAGAATATCTTTGATATAGAATAGAGCCCTTTACCTTTCAATTTTCATATCCATGAAAGCTATACTGAGTCAAAGTCAGTTAGGCGTGTATTACGCCTGTGTGTCCAGTATGGACAAAGAGGTGAATTACCAGAATCCGGTGTTGTTCGCCCTGCCGGAGAAGGTGGATGTGACGCGGCTGCAGAAAGCAGTAAGCGAGGCACTCAATGCACATGCGTACCTGCTGAGCCGTGTGGTTTTGGACGAGAACGGAGAGCCGAGGATGGATAGTGATGGTTTGCCGGCGAAGGTGGAGGTGCTGCAAGTGACGGAAGAGGAATGGGCAGAGGTGCAGAAGAGTTTCGCGCAGACGATGGATATATACGGCGAGCGGCTTTACCGCGCGGAAATCTATGTAGTAGGGACGAAAAGGTTATTGAGTACGGAACTCACGGAAACCACGGAAAGACTATCCGGTACGGGCGTCGATGCCTATCTATATTTGGATTTTCACCATGTGCTGGCGGACGGGTTCACCATTGTGCTGATGCTCAAGGAGATTGAGCGTGCGTATAGCGGCAGGAAACCGGCAGGCGAGATGACGAGCGGAGAAGAAGTGGCGCAGGCAGAAGAATCACAGCGTTCGGACGAGGCGATGATGACTGAAGCGAAGGAATGGTACGCGAAAGAGTTCGCCGACGCAGCGGAAGTGGAGTCTGTGCCGTTGGTGGAGTGCCCGAATACCGACACTTCGACATCTCGAAATATCGAATACTGCTATAAACATTATCCGTTGTCGGTGACGAAAGCCGAGATGCAGGGATTGGTGAAACGGTTCGGTGTGACCGAACATGTGATCACCGAAGCGGCGTGGGGACTGTTGTCGGCAGCCTATACGGCGGAAGAGGCTGCTTCGTTCTGCACGGTCTATTGGGGACGCAGCGACCGACGGACACTGATGACGGCGAGTATGATGGTACACACACTGCCGGTATTCGTGAAATTAAAAATTAATAATTACGAATTACGAATTGAGGAGCTTTTGAAAGCACTCAATGAGCAGACGGAAAAGACGCGCAAGTATCAGTACTACGCCTATCAGGATGCGGTGCGCGACCTCGGGCTGAACAATCAGGTGATGTTTGTGTATCAGGGTGCGGTGCTGGCAGACAAGCGCGGCTTGCATCTGGACGGCGTGTCGGTGCCTTATACCGACCTGCGGCAACCCACACCCGGGTGGAAACTGTGTGCCGAGTTGTTTGAGCACGAGGATGTGTATTCGTTGAAGTTGGGTTACAGCACTGCTGATTACTCGGACGCGTACATGCAGCAGTTGGCGAAGACCTGCAGCGCTATCCTGCGTTCGATGGCGAAGGCGGAGTTCGTGCGGAACATCGAATACTGCGACGCGGAACAGACGGCGTGGCTGGACGGATTGAATCCCGAGACGGTTGTCCTGCCGGAGACGGACGGGCTGGTGGCGCGGTTCAAGCAACGCGTCAAGGAGCAGCCGGACGCTGTATGCGTGGTGGCAGGAGAGAAACGTTTGACGTACGCCGAGGTGGATGCGTTAACGGACGCTATCGACCCGAATTATGCCACGCAGTGCGGTGAGTTCGCCGTGGGCTATTCAGTGCCGCGTAATGAGCAGATGGTGTTAGTGCCGCTGGCGATTGCCAAAGCCGGCAAGACCTTGCTGCCGCTGGACAGCAGTTACCCGCCGGAGCGGTTGGAATACATGAAACAGGATGCCGCCAAGTGCGACAAGAAAGAGGCGTTTGTGCTGCTATATACGTCCGGCACTACAGGCGAGCCGAAGGGCGTGATGCTGAGCGAACGCAATGTGCTGGCTTTCTGCGATTTTCATTGCCGACATTTTGGCATCGACAACCATAGCCGCTATGCCTCTTATGCCGGCTACGGGTTCGATGCGTACCAGCAGGACCTATGGTGCAGTCTCATCAACGGCGCGGCGATATATATCCTGTCGGACGAGGTGCGCTTTGACCTTGAGGCGATGCGTGCGTACTTTGATGAGAACGGGATTACGAACGCATTCATGACCACGCAGGTGGCGACGCAGATGGCGATTAACTACCCAGAGATGAAGACGCTGCGAACCTTAGGCACAGGCGGCGAGAAACTGATGAGCTTCAATCCGCCTAAGACGTACCGTCTGAACAACGGCTATGGTCCGACGGAGAGTATTGCATACGTGTGCAGTTATTGGGTGGATAAGAACGAACCGAACATACCTATCGGCAAGCCGAACGACACGACGCGCATGTACATCGTCAATAAGTACGGCAAACGTCTTCCGTGGGGTGCCGCCGGTGAACTGTTGGTGGCAGGCGAGCAGGTGAGTTTAGGGTATCTGAACAAGCCGGAGAAGACGGCAGAGAGCTTTGTGCATTGGAATAACGAGCGCGTCTATCGTACAGGCGACATCGTGCGCTACCGCGAGGACGGAAACATCGAGTTCGTCGGGCGCAAGGACGGGCAGGTGAAGATTCGCGGTTTCCGCATCGAACTCAAGGAGGTCGAAGGTGTCATTCGCGAGTACCCGGGCATCAAGGATGCCACGGTGCAGGCGTTTGAGCAGGAAGGCGGAGGCAAGTTCATCGCAGCATATATCGTCAGCGACGAGAAGATTGAAACTCAGGCGCTTAATGCGTTCATCATGGACCGCAAACCGCCGTATATGGTGCCTGCGGTGACGATGCAGATAGACGCTATACCGCTCAACCAGAACCAGAAAGTGAACAAACGCGCGCTGCCCAAACCCGAAGTACAAAGGGACGATGTACAAAGTACAAAGGAGGCTGCGCCGTTGAACGTGCTGGAAGAGGAGTTGCATGGGATGGTGGAGAAGATTGTGAGCAACGCCGATTTCGGCATCACGACCGACCTCAGGATGGTGGGGCTGACATCCATTTCGGCAATCAAGTTAGCGACGCAGGTGTTCAAACGCTACGGTGTACAGTTAGATGCAAAGCAGTTGACGAAGGGCATTACCATTCAGGCGATAGAGAATGAGATACTCGCTACGCTTTTGAACAAAGGCGGCATCGACATGACGACATCCCGACATGACGACATGACGAAAGAGACCGTTGCTATAGGCGAAGCTCCGCTAAGCTTTGCGCAGACGGGCGTTTATTTCGAGTGCATGAAGAACCCCACTTCGACGCTGTATAATATCCCGATGCGGTTGACGTTACCGACGGAGATTAGCGATGAACAACTGCGTCAGGCGGTGGAGAAAGTGGTGGCGAACCACCTCGAACTGCATGTGCGGTTCAAGACAAATGAGAGCGGCGTTATTCAGACTGTAGAAAGGGGCGAACTCAAGATAGAGAGTTTGCAGATGACGGAGGAGCAAGCTGAGGCCTACAAGACCGAGTTTGTACGACCGTTCAACCTGCATAGTGACCTGCTCTGCCGCTTCGCCATCGTTCGGACAATTGAAGAGCCAATGGCTAACGGCCATGAGCTAAAATCAAAATTATACCTCTACTGCGACATCCATCACCTCGTTTGCGACGGCGCGTCCTACGATATTTTCTTCAATGAACTAAGTGCGCTGCTGGACGGTCAGACGATCGAACCGGAGATATGCACCTACGCGCAGTTCGTAGCCGAACAGAAGACGGCGGAAGAAAGCGAAGCGTTTGCCGCCTCAGCGGAGTTCTTCCGGTCGCGTCTGGGCGAGACGGACGGTGCTACCGAACTGACAGCCGATTTGACGAACCCCAAGCCGCAAGGCGAGACGGCATACGTCTCGGCACCTTTCGACATGAAGAAAGTGGAGCAGTTGTGCCAAATCGCAAATCGTCAATCGTCAGATCGTCAATCATCTGTGACTCCTGCGGCATTGTCGTTGGCGGCTGTGTTCTACACGCTGGCACGCTTTGCAAATACGGATGATGTGTGCATCACCACGATTTCCAACGGACGCAGCAACCTGCGCATCAGCAATACGATGGGTATGTTCGTCAATACGCTGGCGCTGACTGCAAAGATAGGCGGGCAGAGTGTAGAGGACTTCATCAAGGAGACTGCGCAGACCTTCGAGCAGACACTCGCCCACGAGGATTATCCGTTTGCGCGCATCGCGGCGGATTATAACCTGACGGCGGACATCATGTTCGCCTACCAGATTGGTGTCATCAGCAGCTACCAGACGCACGGGCAGACGCTCGTGACCGATAACCTGGAACTGAACGTGCCGAAGTTCAAGATCGCGTTCTACATCATGGAGGTGGACGGTGTGCCGAGTGTGGCGGTCGAGTACGACAATGGCCGTTACAGTGAAGCGATGATGCAGTCGTTGGCTACCTCCGTCAGCAATGCTATCAGTGCCTTTGCCCAAGCTTCGACAGCCGCATTGCGGTCTATCAGTCTGATCAACGAGGCGCAGCTGCAAGTGCTCGATAGCTTCAATCAGACCGAGGTACCGTATGATGACACTCAGACCATCGTCTCGCTTTGGAACAAACAAGTCGCCGAAACGCCGGACAACATCGCCGTCGTCTATCAAGACACGCGCCTCACTTATCGCGAGGTGGATGAGCGAAGCGATGCTATCGCTGCGGCTATTATAGAGGCAACGAAATCTCGAAATCCCGAAATCTTGAGAGAACCTATCGTTTCGATTCTCATCAACCGCTCCGAGTGGATGGTGCTGGCGGCGTTAGGTGCGCTGAAAGCCGGTTGTGCCTATCAGCCCCTTGACCCGTCGTACCCCGCCGAGCGATTGAACTTCATGATGAAGGACGCCAACGCTGCTGTGCTCATCGCTGACGAGGAACTACGGCCGATAGTGAATGAATATCAAGGACCGGTTCTTCTAACAAAGGACCAGATAGAATACAGACCGGCTGCGCCTGACAGAATACAGACTGAATTACCCAAGCCGGAGGATTTATTTATTTTGCTTTACACGAGCGGCTCCACCGGCGTGCCGAAGGGTGTTATGCTGGAGCACCGGAACATCGTGGCGTTCTGCCACTGGTACAAGCGGTATTATGATTTGAAGGCAGGGGACAAGGTAGCGGCATACGCGTCGTTCGGTTTTGATGCGAACATGATGGATCTGTATCCGGCACTCACGACCGGTGCGACGGTGTATATCATCTCCGAAGACATGCGTCTGAACCTGCCCGACCTCAACCGCTACTTCAACGAGGAGGGCGTCACGCACTCGTTCATGACCACGCAGGTCGGTTTCCAGTTCGCAACGAACGTGGAGAACCATAGTCTGCGTCACCTGTCGGTAGGCGGCGAAGCGTTGGCGGCACTCACGCCGCCGGCGAATTATGCGATGCACAACGGCTACGGGCCTACGGAGTGTACGATCTTCACGACCACCTATCAGTTAGGTGAGTACGAGCAACATATACCTATCGGCAAACCGCTGGATAACCTGCGGCTCGTCATCATGGATAGCAACCGTCAGCGTCTGCCGCTTGGTGCCGCAGGCGAACTGTGGGTGAGCGGTCCGCAAGTCAGTCGTGGCTACCTCAATCAGCACGAAAAGACGGCAGATGTTTACGTCGAGTGGGGTGGCGTTCGTTGGTATCGCACAGGCGACATTGTCCGCTACCTGCCGGACGGCAATATCCAGTTCGTAGGCCGTCGTGACGGTCAGGTGAAGATTCGTGGTTTCCGTATCGAACTCAAGGAGGTCGAGGCGGTCATCCGCGAGTTCCCGGGCATACGTGATGCTACCGTGCAGGCGTTCGACTACCCCAACGGCGGTAAGTTCATCGCTGCATACGTGGTCAGCGACCTGAAGATTGAGGTGCCTGTGCTCAACGCCTTCATCAAGGAGCGCAAGCCTTCGTACATGGTGCCGGCTGCGACGATGCAGATTGATGCTATCCCGCTGAACCAGAATCAGAAGGTGAACAGACGTGCCCTACCTGCACCGCAGATGACGGCTGACGACCGCGAGTATATAGCACCGGTCAACGACACAGAGAAACTCTTCTGCGACATCTTTGCAGGTATTCTGACGATGGATAGAGTAGGGGCAACGGATAACTTCTTTGAGTTGGGCGGCACGTCGCTCATGGTGACGCGCGTCATCATCGAAGCCGACAAGGCGGGCAAGCATATCGCCTACGCCGATCTGTTCAGTCATCCTACGCCGCGGCAGCTCGCGGAGCTCGTCAATGGTCAGACCGTAGGCGAAGAGGCGCCGGATACCACCATCACGGATTTTGATTATCAGCCTATACAGGAACTCATCTCGCGTAACACGATAGAGACCTTCTTACAAGGTCAAAGCCAAGACCAAAGCCGAAAACTCGGTCATGTGCTGCTCACCGGTGCGACAGGTTACCTCGGCATCCACGTGCTGTACGAACTGCTGCAGTCGGATGCTGAGACCATCACTTGTCTCGTGCGTGGCAAGAGCCAAGAGGACGCCGAACGCCGTCTGCGCAACCTGATGTTCTACTATTTCAGCCGCCGTTTCGACGACCTCTTCGGCAAGCGTCTCTTCGTCGTCAACGGTGACGTCACGCAGGACTTCCTTGAGATTTCGAGAGCCCGAGATTTCGAGATTTCGACTGTGGTCAACTGTGCAGCCAATGTCAAGCACTTCTCCAAGGGCACGGACATCGAGGATGTCAACATCGGCGGTGCACAGCGTTGTGTCGATTTCTGCCTGAAGACCGGCGCAGCCCTAGTGCATGTATCCACCACTTCGACCGGCGGCGTCTGGATTGGTGATGATGCACCTGTGCCGACGTTGACGGAGCGGAACATCTATTTCGGACAATATTTAGGCAATCAGTACATGCACTCCAAGTTCCTTGCCGACCGGCTTATTTTGGATGCTGTGGCGCATAAGGGACTGAAAGCGAAGATTATGCGTGTGGGCAATCTTGCGGCACGTAGTTATGACGGCGAGTTCCAAGTGAATTTCTCCACCAATAGTTACATGGGTCGTATCAAAATCTTCAACATGCTCGGCTGCTGTCCGTACGAGCAGTTCGACCAGCCGATGGAGTTCTCGCCGATTGATGAGACGGCACGTGCTATTGTCCTGCTGGCACACACGCCGGACGAGTGCACCGTCTTCCATCCCTACAACACGCATACAAGACTTATGGGCGACGTGCTCGCGGGCTTGGAGAAGATAGGCACGCCGATGCGGTTTGTTGAATTGCAGGAGTTCGCCCTGGCTATGCAGCAGGCGGCGCAAGACCCGGACAAAGCCTCGATGCTGACTACCATGCTGGCTTACCAAGGCAACGCCGGCGGCAAGCAGACGCGTGTCGTGGACCGCAACAACGAGTATACGGCACAGGTGCTGCTCAGGCTCGGCTTCCGCTGGACGGAGCCCGACAGCGCCTACGTCAACCGTATGCTAACCGCCATCTCCCAACTCGGATTCTTCGATGTCTAATTACATTGTCTTATCCTGATAAATCAATCATCCAATATGCAAAAATCAGATCTTCCCAAGACACGTAATGGCCTATGGATACTAATCGTGGCCGCTATTGTGCTTGAAGCCATCGCGTGCATCCAATATTTCACCAGCCGGGCCGCCCTTCGTGTTGAGGCTGAACGTCGTGCCAGAACAGAGTTGCGCCGTGCGGAACTGGAGATAGAGAAACACACTGTTGAGTTGGAGGCGGCAGTTAAAACACTCGCCATGCTGGCAGAGAAGTATGTGGATTACCCCGACTCCATTTTTGCAGCCACGCGTTTTGTTGTAGGTGCGATAGGCGGCACCAGCAGTCTGGCTGTGGCATATATCCCAGACTATTTTCCCAAGCGAGGCAAGTATTTCGAGGCATGCAGCAGCCGCATATCCGAAGACAGTATCTATACCCGTCAGATTGGTAGTGCCGAGCACAACTACACGCAGATGGAGTGGTGGCAGAACGGTTTCCTGCACGATAGTTGCTGGTGGTGCGAGCCGTACCTGGACGATTCGGGGGCGCAGACCTGGGTGGTGAGCTGCTCGTGCCCTGTGCATGACAGGAAAGGCAAGATTGTGGCGGTGGTGTGCGTCGATCTGTCGCTTGACTACCTGCAACTGCTGTCAGAGTACCTGCAGATATACAAGGACAGCTATTACTCCATTCATTCTCATGACAATCAGGAAATCGTTGTCTGTGCAGATACCGTCCCGGGTCGCAAGTACCAGATTTATGACGAAGAGATTGACGCCACGGGCTGGAAGATAACGATTATTGTACCGGAAGATGTCATCTTCGCCGACCTCAACCGTATAGGCCGTTACGTAGGCTTGTTGATGGTTCTTGGTCTGGCGGTGCTGGTGTTCATCATCATCCGTACGGGCAAGAATCTTATCAACCTCATCAATCTGAGCAACCGTCAGGAGCGTATAGAGAGTGAGCTGAGTATCGCCCGCAATATCCAGATGGCGATGCTGCCGACACGTTTTCCGCCGTTCCCCGACTATCCTGACCTGAACGCCTATGGCGTAGTTGTGCCTGCCAAGGAGGTCGGCGGTGACCTGTTTGACTTCTATATCCGCGACAACAAACTGTTCTTCTGCATCGGTGACGTGAGCGGCAAGGGTGTTCCTGCATCGTTGGTTATGGCGGTGACGCGTTCGCTGTTCCGCAGTCTGACTTCGTACATTGACAATCCCTCGCAGATTGTCACCCAGATGAACGATTCACTGAGCGGCGAAGGCAATGAGCAGAACATGTTCGTCACACTGTTGCTCGGTATCCTCGACCTGGCGAGCGGTGAACTGCATTACTGCAATGCCGGGCACGATGCCCCTGTTCATCTGCCGTCCGGTAATGTACCATGTGCCATGTTGGATTGCGTAGCCAACCTGCCTCTGGGTGTAGTGTCGGGTTTCAGTTACACCGGTCAGTCCGTACAACTGACTCCGGGCGATATGTTGTTCCTGTACACCGACGGTTTGACTGAGGCTGAGAACAGCGCCCACGAACTGTTCGGCGCGAAGCGTGTGCTGCAGACCGTCAGCACCTGGACCGCCGACATGCCCGCCGACAGGCAGGTTGAAGCGATGCAGTCGGCAGTAGCCTCGTTTGTGGGGGATGCCGAGCAGAGCGACGACTTGACGCTGTTTGCCATCCGTTTCCTGGGCAAGCACGCGGCAGGCTCTATCCAACGGACGACAGTTAGCGGTCGTTACTCGCTCGTTATGCGTAACGACATCGAGCAGATACCTACACTCGCCGAGTGGATTGACACGCTCGGCTTGCCGCAGGAACTAAATATGCCCATCAACCTCGCTTTGGAGGAGACGGTCACCAATGTGATGCTCTACGCCTATCCGGGTAAGAGCGGTCAGGTGCTGGTGGAGGCGGATACCTCGCCCGGGCAGGTCATATTCACCATCTCCGACAGCGGTATAGCATTCGACCCTACGCAACAGAAGGAGCCCGATATAACGCAGGGCGTCGAGGAGCGCCCGATTGGCGGGTTGGGCATCTTCCTCGTCCGGCAGATAATGGACGAGATACGATACGAGCGCAAAGAGGACAAGAACGTCCTTACGCTGGTTAAGAAACTAAAGAGTTAACATAGTCGCTTGGGCGACATTAAAATGAAAATAATATGAATATAAAAATTGAAAACGAAGGCAGTGCCATCGTTGCCCGTCTGTCAGGCAGACTCGACACTGCTGCTGCCGCAGAGATTGCCCCGGATGTTCAGGCCTTGGCGGAACAGGCTGCGGGGCGCATTATCCTTGACTGTACGGAGCTGGCGTATATTTCTTCGTCCGGCTTGCGTCTGTTCCTCACATTGCGCAAGGAGTCCGCTGCCAAGAGCGGCAAACTGCAGGTGCGCAATATCAACGCCGATATCCGTCAGGTATTCATGATGACCGGATTCATCAGCCTGTTCGAGATAATATAAAATGGTAAACGGCATGGACATTCACACTGAATTTCTTCTGGAAGAGTACGACAGTCTCCGTCCTGTGCTGGAACGTATGAGCACGGTGGTTGAGGAGCTGCTCAGCAAGACCCTGCGTCAGAACGGTATTGAGGTGACCACGGTCAAGACGCGTGTCAAGACGCGTGACAGCCTTGCGGGCAAACTGGCACTCAAGGGGAGCAAGTACGCAACCATCGATGATATAACCGACCTGTTGGGTGCGCGTATCATCACGTTCTACACCGATGATGTGGACCGCATAGCCGCGATGGCGGAACGGCTCTTTGACATCGACTGGGAGAACTCCGTTGACAAGCGCCGTCTGCATCAGCTTGACAGCTTCGGCTACAACTCGCTGCACTATATCTGCCGCCTGCCCGAGTCGCTATACAAGGATCCCGCCTTCCCGCAACTTAACACCATCCGCTTCGAGCTTCAGCTCCGCACGACCTTGCAGCACGCATGGGCGGCCATCAATCACGACACTGGCTACAAGTCCGGCGTGGAGATTCCCCGCGAGTATATGCGTCAGATGAGCCGTCTGGCGAGCCTGCTTGAATTGGCGGATGACGAGTTCAGCCGTATCCGCACCGAACTGACAGCCTACCGCCGTCGTGTGCAGCAACTGGTCAGCAGCGGTCGTCTGGACGACGTGCAGCTCGACGGCGATACCTTCGGCAACTACCTCCAGACCGAACCCTTCGATGCACTCAACAAACGTATAGCCGCGCTCAATCAGGCGGAGATACAACAGGTGCCGCTGGATTCCTACCTGCGCGTGTTCAAGGCATTCGACTGCCGCACGCTCGGCGATGTCAACAGGCTGTTCCTCAAGTACGAAGAGGACGCTTACGCTCTGGCGCGATACCAGCTCGGAAACACGGATATTGACATCATCTCCTCGGCGGTGGGAGTCCAGAACATCTGCATCGTGTATATCCTCCGTCAGGGTGGCGGAAAGATCGGACTGACGCGTCTGTTCAATGCCCTGAACGGTGACAATCCGCAGAATGAGCAACTGGCGGAGATAACCTTCACACAGGCATCCAACCTGCCGTTCATGAAATAGACAGCAACGCAAAAAGAAGAAAGACAGCAGCCAAGTTTGGCTGCTAAATGAACAACGATAATTATGAAACCGATTTTAATTGATCTGAACGATTACATCCGCACCGGCGAAGGAGCGAACGGTGCCAGTTACAACCATAAGACCGATGCGGGCATCATGATGAAGATGTACTTCCGTAACTTCGATGCGGCAGCGCTCGAACTGGAGTTGGCGAAGAAAGTCTATGCTGCCGGCATCCCCACGCCTGAACCCGGTGACCTTGTTACGGACGGTGAGCGCATGGGGATACGTTTCCGCCGTATCGATGGTAAGAAATCCTATTCACGTGCCTGTGGCGACAATCCCGAACGGACTGAAGAGTACGCACGCGAGTTTGCGCAACTATGCAAGAAACTGCATCGAATCCATGTGGATACCACGATGTTCGAATCCGTCAAGGAGCGCCTGTACAGGATGCTGGCGAACAATCCGGATTTTACGCCGGAGCAGAAGCAGAATCTCCATGACTACATCGCTGCTGCACCGGAGGGTGACACGGCTATTCATGGCGACCTGCAGTTCTCGAACGGCATCTTTACCGAGAAAGACGGAGTACGTACGCCATACTTCATCGACCTGGGCGACTTCTGTTACGGCTATCCGATGTTCGATGTGGGCATGGTGTATCTATGCTGCTGTCTGAACAACGAGAGTTGGACCCTGGAGCAGTACCATATGTCCAACGCTACCGCTGCGCGGTTCTGGGATGCCTTTGCAGAAGAGTATTTCTTTGCGTCCGACAGTTCGCGCGAGTTGATGGCATCCATCGCCAAGGAGGCAGGCAAACCCGCTTCGGATATCACATTGGAGGATGTGATGCGGCAGGTGAAGATCTACGCCGGACTGAAGACCATCATGATTGAGCGCGACACCCACTGCCCCATGCCACAGTTCCGTGCCATGCTCGAAGGAACCGTCTATTAATGCCGTGCGTTCCTCAGCCAGACTGTGAAAGATAAACTTTTGCGATGAGGAATATGGCGCATGAAGCAGGGAATGCATAGGACGTGCGTAGTACTTACCCTCTACAATCCATAACGAATCACTAAGAAATATATAACGAACAACTAACGCTCGCCTGCGGCAAATTGTGCTACCTATATAAAAAATGCATTGCACTATTTGCACTATCTGCACTATCGGCGGTGAAAGTGCAGATAGTGCAAGGCGAATTTGATTAAGCACAAATAATCCGGCATGGTCTGACGGAAGAGGAGATAAAGATAATAGAGGGATAAAACAAAACACACTGCACAAAATAATTCTAAAAAGATAAATACTGAATATGGATAACAAGTTTATTATCACTATCGGGCGAGAGTTCGGTACCGGCGGACGCCGCATCGCACAGGAGTTGGGCAGGCTGCTCAACGTCAAAGTGTATGACAGCAAGCTTCTCGACGCATTGAAAGAGAAGTACAACCTCACCCAGGAGGAGATGGACCGCATCCGTGCGCACAAGCAGAACTGGTGGGATGACTTCACGAAGTTCTACCAGCAGGCACAGATATGGGCAAACCGTCCGTACTACGAGGCGGTGCCGGTTCCACAGGTGACATCCGAACTGCTGTACGAAGAGGAAGAATGTATCCTCAAGGCACTGGCGGAAAAAGAGTCGTGCGTCATTCTCGGTCGTACGGGCTTTCATATCTTCCGCGATAACCCGGATGCGCTGAAGGTGTTCCTGATTGCCGACAAGCCTTATCGTCGCGACAAGGTGGCTCGACGCGAGAACATCAACGAAGGCAGTGCAGACCTGCTCATCAATAAGGTGGATGAGGCGCGCGAGACGTTCACGCGGTCGTTCAGCGGCAAGAGCCGTTATGAGGCACACAACTATGACCTGGTGATCAATGTTACGCGGCTTGCCCCCGAGCAGGTGGCGAAGATGATTGCCGAGTGCCTTAAGAACAGAAAATGACAGTTGATTTTGACAATATCGTCAACGCCCGTGACCTTGGCGGACTGATTGGTCATGAGGGACGCCGAGTGCGCAGCGGCATGCTGCTGCGTACAGCGCACCTGCACGATGCCACCGACGCCGACATACGCCGGCTGCGTGACGATTATCACCTCAGGCGTGTGTTCGACTTCCGGTCGCTGGGCGAGGCGCAGTTTCTGCCTGACCGTGAGGTGGAGGGAGCAACGCACCACCTGTTGCCGACCATCGACCTGAGTGAGGAGCGCATCAGCGGTCAGGCTATACCGCAGGAGGCGTTCCTGGACCTGGAGAACCATATTGTCAATTTCTCGTTCTACCCCGAGGTGCAAGCTATGGCGGCGGACATGTACCCTTCGCTCATCCGCAGCGAGTACTCACAACTACAGTACGCCACGTTCCTCAGATTGATAATCGAGACGCCCGACGGAGGTGTGCTGTGGCACTGCTTTCAGGGCAAGGACCGCACCGGCTGGGGTGCAGCCTTCATCCTGTCGGCACTGGGTGTGGACCGCGACACCATTATCGAAGATTTCGACCGCTCCAACGACGCGTACCGCAGTCTGGTGGCGCGACTCAACCATGATATTCTTGCCCGTGGCGGCGGTGAAGCTGAGATGGATGTGGTGCAGGCGTTCATGGGCGTAAGTACAAAAAACTTCCGCCTCACCCTCGGCCTGATTGACCGTGAGTTCGGCGGAATGACCGAATATCTTCAGAACCAGCTCTTCCTCACCCGTGACGACATCCGGTTGTTGCGGAAGAGGTACTTGTGTTAGCGGAAGTTCACTCTTTCATTTCCTGCATCTCTACAAGGCGGCGGTAATAGCCGCCTTGTTTGATTAGCTGGTCATGACGTCCCTGCTCAACGATGCGTCCCTCATGCAGTACGCAGATGAGGTCAGCGTGCCGAATGGTGCTCAGCCGGTGGGCGATGACGAGCGTCGTGCGGTCACGCATGAGTTGTTCGAGTGCCTGCTGAACGAGCGTCTCTGACTCGCTGTCAAGCGCCGATGTTGCTTCGTCGAGCAGCAGGATCGGCGGATTCTTCAATATGGCACGAGCGATGCTGATGCGTTGTCGTTGCCCGCCTGACAGACGCGAACCGCGGTCACCTATGCCCGTCTGATAGCCGTCAGGCATGGCGGAGATGAACTCATGGGCGTTGGCAATGCGTGCCGCCCGTTCGACCGCCTCAGACCAAGTCATCCCGTCCGGCGCTGGTTGATAGGTGTCCACGCCGAAGGTGATATTGTTGTAAATGGTGTCGTTGAACAGGATAGCGTCCTGATTGACGTACCCGATGAGTTCGCGCAGGTCACGCAACCGCAGCCGGCGGATATTGGTGCCGTCAATCAGTATCTGTCCGGCCTGTACATCGTAGAACCTCGGCAACAGGTCTGCCAGAGTCGTCTTGCCGCTGCCTGACTGTCCGACCAGTGCGACGATCTGCCCCTTGCGGATGGTGAGGTCGATATCCTGCAGCACCGTGCGCCGTGCATCGTAGCTGAAGGTCACATGTTCATAGCTGATGCTGTCGCTGAACTCTTTGATTGGGCGTGCATCTTCGTCTTCGATGATGTTCGGCTGCGTATCCAGTACCTTGTCGATACGCTCCAGCGACGCCAATCCTTTGCGGATGGAGTAGCCGGCACGGCTGAGGTCCTTGGCAGGATTGATAATCGAGTAGAAGATAATCAGGTAATAGATGAATGTCGCGGCATCGATGGTGCTGTGGTTGCCCAAGATAAGTATACCTCCGAACCATAGAATGACGGCGATGAGCGTCGTGCCGAGGAACTCCGATACAGGATGTGCAAGGTAATATCGCCGGTTGATACGGTTGAACGTCCGGCGCGTGGCATCAATCAGCCGGTAGAAACGCTCCCGTAGTTTGTCCTCGGCATTGAACGCCTTCACCACGCGCAAGCCAGACAGGGTCTCCTCCATCTGACTCAGAATGTCGGCGTTCTGCTCCTGCCCCTGTTTGGATGCGCGTTTCAGGTTGCGGCCGATACGTCCGATCAGCAGTCCGGCTATAGGCAGCAGGATAAGCACGAACAAGGTCAGTTGCCAACTGATAACAAACAGGGTCAGCAGGTAGATAGTAATCATTATCGGGTCCTTGAACAACACGTCAAGGGCGGACATGATACTGGCTTCCACCTCGTTCACGTCGTTGGTCATGCGCGAGAGTATATCCCCTTTCCGCTCCTGCGTGAAGTACCCGAGCGGCAGGCTGACCACCTTGTCGTACAGTTGTCGCCTCAGGTCACGCAGCACACCTGTCCGCAGCGGTACCATGTAGTAGTTCGCCAGCCAGGCGGTCAGGCATTTGAGTCCGGTCATCAAGGCAAGGAACAGTCCCAACCATGCCAGCATAGTGCCTCCGCCACGCTGCGCTATCTGTTCGCTAAGCAGGTAATAGAGGTTGCCCTTGGCTGCGCCAAGCCACTGCTCCAGACCGCTGACGGTACTCAGGTCCACATATGTCGTGTCCACCTGACTGATGCCGAACAGGATCCGCAGCACGGGGATGATCGCCGCGAACGAGAACAGCGACAAGATGGTTGACTGCAGGTTGAACAGCAGGTTCAATCCTACCAGCCACTTGTAGGGTGCGGCAAATCGGCGTATGAGACGAATGAAGGTCATGGACGATGAGTGATTAATGTTTGCTGTTTCCTTGTTTATGCAGGCTCTCACGGGCATATGCCAGTACATCTTCATCGAAGGTATGTGCTTCCTTGTCGATGGTGAAGCGCATGGGTTGAACGAGTAGCGGCTTGCCCAATTGTTCCTCGATGTCGGTCTGACGGATGCGTTGCAGGTCTTTTTCGGTCGTAATGACGCAGTCGCATTGCTCAGCACGCTGCAGGATAGTCTTGACATCGGCCGGTGTGAAGCGATGGTGGTCAGGGTAGGTGAGAACCTCCGCTTGCGGATAGGTGGTGCGTATGTGCTCAATCAGGTACTCCGGTCGGGCGATGCTCGTCAGCACCAGCGGTACGCCCTTGACCTGCACTTCCGCATATTGCACGCGTGAGAAGTACAGGCGCTGGAACGTAGCGAGGCGCAGACTGTTGTCCACCACACGTTTGTCAATCGGTCGGAGTGAGTCAGGACACTTGGTCACTACTACGATGTTCACCTTTGATGCGCGGTACGGTATATCGCGCAAGGTGCCCCAGGGCAGCAGGTGGTCGTGCACATACAGCCGGTCGTATGCGGTGAGCAGGATATTCAGCCCGCAGACGATAGCGCGGTGTTGGAAGGCGTCGTCCAGCAGGATGATATCCGGATGAGCAGGCATCTTCTGGATGCGCTTGATAGCACTCACTCTGTCCTCGCACACGGTCACAAGCACGTCGGGGAACTTCGTATGTATCTGCATCGCCTCGTCACCGATTGTGTCGGCTGTGGCATGTGCATCAGCCACGATGAATCCTCGCGTCCGGCGTTTGTACCCTCTCGACAGGACGCCTACGGAGTAGTTATGGCTTTGCAGCAGACGGATGAGGTACTCCACCATCGGCGTCTTGCCTGTTCCGCCCACGGCGATGTTCCCCACGCATATGGTGGGAATAGACGGCTCGTACTTCGGCAAGACATGCTCGTCGTACAGCAGGTGCCGCAGGGCTATCACGCCACCATAGGCGGCAGCCAACGGAGCAGCTATCCATCGCCGGTTACTCATCTCAAAACCCTAAACTCTCAACTACTTAATCTCCACCGGCTCCATCATCATCAGTACATGCGGCTCCTTGGCAAGTACCTTCAGTCGGGCAATCAGTTTCTCCTCGTCGGACTGCTCGCCGGTGAGCATCTGCATCAGTTCTTCTATCGGGTCTTTCTTCTCGGGATAGTAGTTGATGTCGTAGCTCTCAATACTTGCCAGTGCAGCGGCTTTGTTGATGGCGTCCTCAATGTTACCCAGGCTATCCACCAGCCCGATGCCGATGGCGTCTTTGCCCAGCCATACGCGCCCTTCGGCAATCTTCTTGATGTCGTCCTGCGTCATCTTGCGCCCATCGGCACAACGGCGTGTAAACAGGTCGTAACCGCGCTCAATAGTGGCTTGCATCATTGCCTGCTCCTCGTCGTCCATGCCGTTGGTGATCATCGTCGCCTCCATCAGCGAGTGCTTGTGTGTGCTGATGCCGTCCACGTCCAGACCGATCTTCTCGCGGAGCTTCTTCACGTTCGGTATCGTGCCGAAGATGCCGATTGAGCCGGTAAGGGTTGTCGGCTCGGCATAGATGTAGTCGGCTGCGCAGGAGATATAGTATCCTCCTGATGCTGCGTAGTCACCCATCGAAACGACGACAGGCAGCCCTTTGGCTTGCAGGGTCTTCACTCCGTGCCATATCTCCTCGCTGGCGTCGGCACTGCCGCCCGGACTGTTCACGCGGAACACAACGGCCTTGACTTGGTCATCCTTGGCTATCTCTTTCACTTGCTTGATGATTCCCTTGGCGGTTATTCCGTCTGTGGCTCCATCGTTCTGGATGTTCCCTTCGGCATAGAGCACGGCTATACGGTTGGGTGATTTGGCTTTCGGACGCTCCACTTGTGCAAGTTTGCCGGTGCTCATCAGTTTGTAGTCCTTCGAGCCGCTCATGACGCGCAGCACCTCGTCCATGTCTTCACGGTAGATGAGTGTGTCAGCCAGTTTGTAAGCTACATATTTGTCCGGTTGCTGGATACCCATGTACTCGTCGGCGTAGCGGTCAAGGTCAGCCTCGCTTATCTGGCGCGAAGCGCTGACAGCTGCGCGGTACTCCTCCCATATGCCTTGCAGGTAGAGCATCGTCTGCTGCTTGTCTGCTTCGGACATCGAGGTGCGGAAGAACGGTTCCACGGCACTCTTGAACGTGCCGACCTTCAATATCTGCATCTCTACGCCGACTTTCTCCATCAGACGGGTGAAGTACATCTTCTGCGCCAACAGACCGTGCCAGCCGATGGTTGCCGTCGGGTTCAGGTATATCTTGTCGGCAGCGGTGGCTACATAGTAGTTCGTGGCGTTGTAGTGGTCCGAATAGGCGATAATCCACTTGCCCGAACGCTGCTTGAACTGCTGCAAGCGGTCGCGGATAGCCTTCGCCGATGCGGGCATCATCGACATGCTGCCGCCGTACAGGTAGATGCCTTTCACCTTCTCGTTGGTCTCGGCAAGACGGATATTGTCCAGTATCTGGTCCAGACCGACAGCCTGTGTCTGACCATAGCCCGGCACGTCGCTGAGCATGTCAGCGAACGGATTGGATTCCTGTCCCTGCTCAATCAGTTGGCCGGATAACTCCAGTTTGTATACACTGTAATCGTCAAGTTTGACGTTCGATGAGGAAAACATATCCCCTAACATCAGACCAAGCAGGAAACTCAGTCCGAAATAGATTGCCAGACCAATCAGGCAACCGCGCAGGCAACCGCCACGACGTTGCTGTTGTCCGTTGTTTGAAATAATTTGCATTGTTTATTGTAATTTTAGGTTAAAACTCTTTCTGTGGTACGGTGTTATTCCGTATTGTTTGATAGCTGCGTAGTGTGCTTCGGTGGGGTAGCCTTTGTTCTCGTCCCAGTGGTACATCGGGTACTCGTTGTGCAGGCGCAGCATGTAGTCATCGCGATAGGTCTTGGCGAGGATGCTTGCTGCGGCTATGCTCATGTACGTGGCATCGCCCTTGACCACTGTGCGTGCGGGTATCTCCATCAGACCGCCTTCGGGTACGTAGGGTTTCCACTTGTTGCCGTCCACCAATACATGCTCCGGCGTTACCGATAGCCGGCTGAGTGCGCGGTGCATGCCAAGGATGGATGCCTGCAATATATTGATGCGGTCAATCTCTTCGGCTGTCACTTCGGCTACCGCCCATGCCACAGCCTCTCGCTCAATCACCTCCCTCAAGGCGTAGCGCTGTTTCTCTGTCAGCTGCTTCGAGTCGTTCAGAACCTCGTTGCTGAAGTCCGGCGGCAGAATGACTGCTGCGGCAAACACGCTGCCTGCCAATGGCCCGCGGCCTGCCTCGTCGCAGCCTGCCTCCTGCACTCCGGGTATCATGAACGGTAGCAGCATAACGCTCAGCGAACGCGTATCTTCTGCCCGAGGCGGAGGATAGAGGTCTCCTTGATGTTGTTCAGCCTGCACAATGTGCGGACTGAGGTGTGGTAACGCCTTGCTATGCCTGACAGCGTATCGCCCTGACGCACTTTGTGGTACTGCGCCATCTTGAGCTGCTTGACTTCCTCGTTGTGGCGGAACGTACCTTTCTTTGTTATCAGGTAGTCCTCCGGCACGCAAAGCTTGCCATGGTCAAAGTCCACCAGCGTGGCAGGGTCAATGGCATTGCCGAGATAGCGTATCTCGTAGTGCAGGTGGCTGCCTGTCGAACGGCCGGTGTTGCCACCCAGACCGAGAATCTCGCCGGCAAAGATACGTTCGTTCTCCTCCACCAGCGGTCGCGACAGGTGACCGTAGATGGTCTCCAACCCATTGTCGTGGCGGATAAGCACGTAGTAACCGTAACCGCGCGGGTCCCAGCCTACGATGCGAACCTGTCCATCCCAGGACGCCCGTAGCGAGTCACCGACCTGCACCTTGACATCCGTGCCGTAATGGAAACGGTAACGCCGGAAACCGAACTTCGAAGTCACGTGTGTCAACTCCTTGAGCGGATATACAAAGCCCTTAAGTGACACAGGTATGCTGTCGCGCAGGCTGTCAACGGGCGTCTGGTACGGATTGACGCGCGTGTTCATCCATATGGGGTAGATGCTGTCAGCCGGGTGCGAACCTGTGGTGTCGCCCCAGAGCATCGCGGGCATCAGGCGATACTGGCACTCGCCGTCTTCGGTCATGACTACCAGAAAACGCGGCAACTCGTCCTGACCGCAGTTCACGAACAAGGTGTCACCTACCAGTCGCGACAGAACACCGGCTGGCATGCCGTCGGTCAATGACTCGAAGTCGTCGTTCTCCTCCATATCCATGCTGTCCGTCTCCTCAACCTCCACAACGGGCTCTGGCGGAACAGGCTTAGGCTTGCGCGCTCCGACACATACTATGGGCAGCAGTGCCACCCATAGTATTGCAATCAATCGCTGCAGATTCATCTTATTCGGCGGCAGGTGCTTGTTCGCCGGCGTTTTCTACAGGTGCCTGTTGTTCCGCCGGAGCCTCAGCCTGTGCGGCTTCTACGCACTCAACTTCGGCCTTCGGAGCAAAATAGCCGGTTTGCGTGAAGTACATGTATGCGCCTATGCCGCAGGCAATAACCAGAAGTACGGCCAGCGTAATCAGAATCTTTGCCCAGGCGGGCAGACCTTTCTTGGCAAACGGGTCTTTCAGTTTCAGTACGGGGAACTTCGCCTGCGAGGTCAGCGTTACGCCGAACGGTACGTTGATGATCGCCTCTGCGTTCACAGCCCAGCCGTTGGCGTTCAGCACCGGTGCCAGATTGCGGCGGCGCAGCTTGAAGTACGCCAACAGCATCGACGGACCGCTGATAACCAGTATGATGGCTGCGAACACTATCAGCAGCTGCCACCACTTGAGGTCTGCCAATCCGCTCGCTACCGCTGCCAGAGCAGTACCGATCATACCTAATGCCATGCCTATCGCGGCAAAGATACCTGCGAACTTGGCAATGTCGAAGGCTGGCTTCTGTTGTTCGGCCTTACCGCCTTTCTCGGCGTTCTCTTTCGCTTTCTCCGTGGCTGCGGTCGCGTTGGCTTTCATATCCTCCAAGCCCTTGCTCTCCTTTTCGGCTACAGACTTGTTCACCAGGTCGGACACCCAGTTGGCGAACTTGCGGTACGGGGTCCAGAATGCCTGACGGATACTGATTGGGTTGTCAATGATCTTCGTCACAACGGCATCGTAGTCCAGACCGTTGCGGTCGTAGAAGATACAGTTCTTGCCGACTTCCAGATTGTGGATATCGCCCTGCGTCATGGCGGCTACAATCGACATCTTCTTCCCTTGGGGCTTGTTCTCGCAGTCGCAGAACAGCAGGTACATGCCTGACTTGCTTGCCTCGGCAGCCATCTTGCCTGCATCAGCCACACGTACGCAAAGCTCGCATGCGCGTTGGTCGATTACTAAGCGACCGCACTGGAAGATAGCTTTCACTTCTTTGTTGTAGAAGTCCTGGAATGATATGTAGTTCTTCAGCAGCGTATAGAAGTCGCGCTTCAGATGCAGCAGTTTGATGAGCGGCTGATACTCGCCCGTTGCGGCATCGACGGCAGCCTGGTTGGCAGCGTTGACAGCGGCAACCTCCGCCTCATAGGCGGCAACTTTCTCCGTAAGTTTCTTCCAGTCCTTCTCGGTAATCTTCGGCTGCTTCTCAGGGTCGGTCACTGCCAGACCCATCTTCTCCAGTTCGGCAGCGCGGAACCATGCGTTGTAATCGCCTTCGTTGGCATGGATGGCGGCAATGATGTCGGCTGCCAGCGGTGCTTCGGGCAAGGGTTTCTGCTCCACAGCGATGGCGGTCACTGCTGCCTTGACGGCTGCCAGGTCGATAGTCTCAGCCTCGCCGGCAATCTTACGGGCTACGTCAGCCATCTGCTTGGCGTCGGCGTTCTCCTCATTCAGGTCGGCAATCTTGAGTGCGTCTTTCTCCTCAAGCAATATTTCGGGGTCTTTCAGTACCGCGCAAAGGTAGTTAGCCGTTGCAACAACCTCGTCAATACGGATCTTGCCGTCATGATCGGAGTCCATCAACCGCAATGTGTGATCGCTGATCTCCAGACCGGTGGTCGGACAGCTCAGTACGGTCCACATTTTCTCGTCTAGTTCGCCTAAGTGGCGGAAGTCCTCACCTTTCGCGATGTGTACGCGGGTGTTACCACCAATGGTGGTGAATGTCCATTTGTAAGCCATAATTATGTTGTTTTATATTGTTTGCCTTTTTGTGCAACTTAGTCGGGGTTTAGTCGGGGTTTAGTCGAGGTTTTGTCGGGGTCAAGTCGGGGTCAAACCCGATTTGATTCGGAGTTGAGTGGGGGTCATTCCGCAGCCTCAACCCCGTTTGCCAGTTCCCTGTATGCATGCAGTGACAGGTTGTCCGACACCACCTTGATGGCACTTACCTTCGTGAAACCCAGCGCGCAGATGTATGCCAGTTCCATGTCGAACACGCAGTCATTGTATGGCGAGGCGAGCACAAAGTCGGTATTTGAGTAGCATACTGCCTGTTGCGGGTTCAGTGCGCGGAAGAACAGGTCATCCACGGGCTGCAGCTGTTGTACAGGCTCGGGATAGGTCACGTTAGGGTGGTGCAGACGGCTCTCGGTCACCTCTGTCACCGTGCCGATGGCGTAGTTCGCACTGCCCGCGTAACCGATATTGATAAGCTCTGTGTCACGAGGCAGATCACGCAGACTCTTAATGATGTTCAATGCACCTACGCCGGTCACGAGGATGTTTGTCTCGCCCGGCAGATATTCTTCCACAAGTTTCCGCTCGCTGTCTTCGGCTATGAGGATTGTTCGCATCTTACTTTAATTTGATATTCGCCTGCAAAGATACAACATTTTTTTCATATTTCCAAATAAAATTGCATTTTATGTTTGCATTTGTCAAAAAAATGTTGTATCTTTGTGCCCGCTTTAAACAATCTTGAACAATATGAAGATTTCCCAGTTGGGTGAGTTCGGACTCATCCGTCATCTTACAGAAGGTCTGAAGAACCGCCAGCCCTCCACTGTCTACGCCGTAGGCGACGATGCCGCCGTGCTCAATTATGACGGTAAACGTACTGTCGTTACTACTGACATGCTGCTCGAAGGCATTCACTTCAATCTGGAGTATGTACCTTTGCGGCACCTCGGGTACAAAGCCGTGGCGGTCAATGTGTCGGATGTATGCGCCATGAACGCCACGCCCACGCAGATCACTGTCGCACTGGGTGTGTCCGCACGTTTCACCGTCGAGGATCTGGAGGATTTCTATACGGGTGTTCGCGCTGCGTGCGAAAGGTATAAGGTGGATCTCGTGGGTGGTGATACATGTGCTTCGATGAACGGCCTGACCATTGCGGTCACCTGTCTGGGCGTGGCGGACGAGAAGGATATTGTCTATCGCAACGGTGCCAAACCCAACGACCTCATCTGCGTGACCGGCAACCTCGGCTCGGCGTATCTCGGGTTGCAGTTGCTCGAACGCGAGCTGCACGTCTTCCGCTCGATGCAGCACGACAATCTGGCGCAGGCGGCGGAGCAGAACGACGCTATTCATGAGAAGTTCGAGGGTAGGGAGTATCTGCTGGAGCGTCAGCTGCGCCCCGAGGCGCGATTGGATGTCGTCAAGGCTCTCCGCAAAGCCGGCATCAAACCTACGGCGATGATGGATGTGTCCGACGGGCTGTCATCAGAGTTGTTCCACATATGCACGCAGTCGAAGGTCGGGTGCGACATCTACGAGGATAAACTGCCTATCGACTATCAGGCGGTCGCACTGGCTGAGGAGATGAACCTCAATATCGTCACCTGCGCGCTCAACGGCGGTGAGGATTACGAACTGCTCTTCACCTGCGATATACATGACTACGAGAAACTCGTTCCGCTGGATGACGTCTATATCATCGGTCATATAACTGACGCCGAGTATGCGCCTGTTGAAGGAGACGCCAAGGGCACGGCTGCTTCTGTGCCGCCCTCCAACCTCCGACTCATCCCACGCAACGGCAACCCGATGCCGCTGACAGCACAAGGCTGGCAGGCGTTCTGATTTCTACCGTCGGAACTCGGCAAGGATAACTGCTGTGGCAATGGCAACGTTCAGGCTCTCTGATGTCGGCGCGTCTGGCGGGAAGGATGGGATACGCAGCGAGTGCGTGAGCAGCCGGCGTACAGCCGGCGACAGACCGTTGCCCTCGTTACCCATGACAATGATTCCTGAGCGCCGGTCTGGAATAGTATCGGCGTCGTAGATGTTCCTGCCGTCAAGCAGTGTGCCGTATATAGGAACGCACGCTTTCGTTACGGCAGGGGAAGACAGAAACTCCGACAGGTCGGTGTAATGAACGCGTACACGGGCTAGGGCGCCCATCGTAGCCTGCACAACCTTCGGACTGAAACAGTCCGCCGTGCCGCGCGAACAGATGATGTCACGAACACCGAACCAGTCAGCCGTGCGGATAATAGTGCCTAGGTTGCCGGGATCCTGAATATCGTCGAGCGCAAGGTATAAGGTGCCGGACTGCGGAACAGGACACTCCCCGTAGTCAGGCTTGCGCAGTACGGCAATACTGCCCTGCGGCGTACGGAGCGAGGACAGACGTTCGATATCCTTCTTCGCGGTGTTCGCAGGCGTCAGGTGGTGAACAATCTCAAACGCACCGGCCAGCTCTCCGATACACTTGTCACCCTCGGCAACGAACAAGCCCAACTCGTCACGGTACTTCTTCTGCTGCAGCGAACGAAGCTGCTTCATTTCATTTTGTGTCATATGACAGACATTTGAGGCGGTCAGCCGCCTGTTTGACTGCAATTTGATAGATTTTTCGTGCAAAGGTACGGAAAAATTTGCAAAAATGCAAATAATTTAGTATCTTTGCATGCCTAATTGTGCGATTTATGCATTTGTGTGCACCTAAATATCGTTTTTTAGCCGCTGTAGTCCTTCTGGGAGTACTGCTTTGTTCGTGTAATATGACTAAGTTTGTGCCCGAGGACGAGCAGTTGCTGTACAAGGTGCACATCAACGTCGATGGCACGAAGCAGGTGCAAGGCTCGAAACTGAAGCACTACCTCCGTCAGACGCCGAACACCGAGGTGCTCGGGTTCTGGAAACTGCAGCTGCATCTGTACAACACAGCTCCGTTGGATACCCTCACCAAATGGGACAAATGGGCGACGAAGAACGCGCACAAGGTTGGCGAGCCGCCGGTGGTATATGACAACAACCAGACTGTTCAGAGTATGTCACAAATCCGAAAAGCCATGCAGAACGAGGGCTTCTTCCGCGCCACGGTCGATACGGCTACCGTCTCCAAGGACAGAAAAGTCTGGTTGACCTACAACGTGCAGTCCGGACCCGAATATACAATCCGCAACTATACCATTGACCTCGATCATCCGGTACTTCGCGAGGTGGCGTACAACACGCGCCGGCATCTTGTCTATCCCGGCATGCGCTACTCCACGCAGGCTTTGGATGACGAGCGCGACCGTATAACCAAACGTATGCGTAACCGAGGGTATTACTTCTTTGACAAGGAGTACCTGCACTACGAAGCCGACAGTACATACAACCGCGAGATTGACGTGCGCCTGCATTTGCATGAATACATAAGCGACCAGCCGGACTCGGTCAGTGCGATGATCTTCCGGCAGTTCACCATAGCAAGGGTGTATATCCACGAATATATGGGCGCATTTGATGACGTGTCGGACACTGTTCCCCATCTGTCGGAAAAAGATGGGTTCTTCTTCGACTGGCGCGGACAGAAACTGTTGCGCGACAGGTTCTGATGCGCCAGTGCGAAATCAAACCGGGGTCACTATACAGCGAGCGGCTTGTCACAAACACCTACGCCAACCTCAACGGGCTCGGACCTATCCGGTACACGGATATCCGCTTTGATATGGTTGCCGCGGATAGTCTGGAGTGTCATATCTACCTCTCGCGCAACAAGATGAACAGCGTGACGGCGGAGGTGGAGGGAACCTATTCCAGCGACGCGTGGGGTATCAACGGCAAACTGTCGTATGCCAACAGGAACATCTTCCTGGGTGCGGAAGAACTGAAGGTCAGCGGTGGTGCGCAATACGAGTGGCGGCAGGACGGCGGACGAGCCATTGAGGCTCGTGGCGAGGTGGGACTGAGCTTCCCTACGCACTGGAGAACGAACCTTATGTACTCCTACCAGAACCGTCCGGAGGAATATACGCGAAACATCTTCAACGCCGGACTGTACTACACCATCCATAAGCCCTACAGCCGATGGACGCATAACTTCAACGTGGTGGATATAAGTTATATCTACCTGCCGTACATATCCGATCGATTCCAGACGGAGATACTTGACCGTTCGTCTATCCTTAAGTACAGTTACGAGGACCATTTCATCTTGGGCTGGAGTTACTCGGGCAGTTACTCCAACAAACGTATCAACAGCGACGAGCAGAGTTACGTCAACTTCGGTTACATGGTGGAGACAGCAGGCAACGCGCTGTACGGATTGAGTAAGCTGTTTGACCAGGCACCGAACGAAGAGGGCATATATGAGATATTCAAGGTGCCGTACGCCCAGTACGCCCGTGCGGACATCAACCTGTCCTATAACCAGTTGCTTGCGCCGAAACATCGTCTGGTGTTCCATGCAGGTTTGGGCGTGGCTGTACCATACTTGAATGCAAAAACCGTGCCGTTCGAGAAGCGGTTCTTCTCCGGCGGTGCGAACAGTGTCCGTGGCTGGCAGGCGCGAACACTCGGACCGGGCAGTTACCGCGGAAACAATAACCTGTCGAGCTACGACCTGCAGGTGAGAGATATACGTCTTGACCTGAATGTCGAGTATCGGTGGCGCGTGTGGTCAATCATCGAACTCGCGGCGTTCGTTGATGCCGGTAACAACTGGACGATACGCGAGTACGATGTACAACCCAACGGCGTGTTCAAGTGGGATAAGTTTTACGAGCAGATAGCCCTTTCCTATGGTGTGGGCTTGCGACTGGACTTCAATATATTGCTGTTCCGAGTGGACTTCGGCGTCAAGCTTTACGACCCGAGCCGCCTCAGCGGTGACCTGGCAGGAACGCAGTGGCGTACAGCCTCCAACGGACTGTGTTGGCGCGATGACATGACTTTCCACTTTGCCATCGGCTACCCCTTCTAATTCGTAATTTTTAATTTCTAATTCGTCAGAACGTAACAACGAATCCGGCATGCACATTGATGCCTGCCTGGGCGTAGTACCAGGTGCAACGGCTGCCGTCCAGAAAGCGGCTTGCCTCCGCGCCGCCGTTGCTGGCGAACTTGGCGTTGAAGATGTTGTTGATCTGGCAGAGCAGCTTCAGGTCGGGTACGCCTCGGTGCTTGCCTAACCATTGCTTCATCGGCAGCTCGTACTGCAGGTTGACGTTGGTGGTGGTGAACGCCTTGAGCATGGCGTTGGCATCCATGGTGTTGTCGAGGAACTGTCGGCCGGTGACGTTGGTCTGGATGGTGGCAAGGAAGCCCTTGTAGTCGAAAGTGAAGAGCGACATAGCGGTTATTGTCGGCGAGAAGGCGATAGTGGTTTCGCCAACAACGGAGTCTCTGCCAATCCAGTTCCAGTTGTCCTGGTCGTCGTAGAGGTCGATGTACTGCTTGTAGTTACGGATCTTGTTGCGGCTGATGACGATGTTTCCCTCCCACCGGAACCAGTCAGTGGGTCGTACGGCGGCAGTCAGTTCTGCGCCCATGCGGTAGGAGTCCTTGACGTTGGTGGTGAGGTAGTTGCCCACATCGTTGTACTCGCCGGTGAGCACGAGCTGATTGTCGTAATCCATGAAGTAGAGGTTGGCTCCGACGGTGAAGACGGGGTGCACATACTGGTAGCCGAGTTCGTAGTCGTAGAGCGTTTCCGCCTTGGGCATGTCGCCTGTATAGGTGCCGGTAGCGGCATCGTAGGCGATGTTCTCCGTATAGTTGCTGCGGCTGGGGTCGCGGTTGGCGATGGCGAAGGAAGCGGAGAGCGTGTGCCCCTGGTTCTGGTAGGTCAGTCCGGCCTTCGGGTTGAAGAAGTGGTAGTCGCGGGTGAGCGGCAGTGCGGTCATCGTCTCGTCGTTTATACCCCATAGGCTGTATCGTACAAAGCGGTACTGCAGGTCGCCGTAGATGGCGAGCTTCTCCTGTGCGCGGTGAATGATGCGCCAGTTGGCTTTGGCATAGGCGTTGGCATCAATCTTGTTCGCGGCATTGCGGTAGTACTCGTAGTGGACGGGCAGCGGCTCTGGCAAGGGCGTTGCGAGGTACTCGAGTTGTCCCCAGTGGTGACCGATGTAGTTGTTGGCGGCAGCCCCGATCTGGACATCCACCGGCTCGGAGATATACTTGCCGGAGATTATGAATCCTGCAAAATGGTTGTCAAGCCACTTCTGGTACATGCCGTAGGATTTGCCGCTTTGGCCGAGTCCCCAGTAGCTGTATTTCTTGCGTTTGTACTGCTCGTAGTATCCACCTCCGTGTGTGTAGTGGAGTGTAGCGGTGAGGCTCAAGCGTGGCGTAAAGCGGTGGTTGATGGCGAGTTGTGCGTGCTGCTGGGAGTAGTTGTCGGTCTGGTTGGGGTAATAGACGACGGAGTCGTTGCCGTTGCTGTCCGGCACGGTATATTCGCCGGCAGGGTTATATCGCCGGTCGGCACCGTTGATGCCATAGGCGGTGTTGTAGTCCACTCCTTCCCATCCCATACCGGTGTGCTCCGAGCCGCCGAAGGCGCGTAGTATGACCTGTGTATGTTCGCCGTACCAGCCTATGTCGCCGTACCAGCTGTAGAGGTCGGAGCCGGTGCGGTACAGAAATCCGTCGGAGTTGACCTTGGTGAACCGTGCGTTCATCATCCATCGGTTGCTGATGGATGCGTGTGCGTTGATCATCTCGCGGAAGGTGTTGTACATACCGCCGTTGAAGGCGATAGAGAGCCTGCTGACGGAGTCAAGCATGTTCGTCTGCATATTGAGCGACGCTCCGAACGCCGAGCCGCTGGTGCTGGTACCCACACCCCGCTGCACGTCAATCTGCGAGACGGATGAGCTCATGTCGGTCATGTTGACCCAGAAGACGGTCTGGCTCTCCTGATCATTGAGCGGCACCTCGTTGACGGTCATGTTGATGCGTGTGTGGTCCGTGCCGCGCACCCGGAAGTACGTGTAGCCGACACCCAGTCCGTCATCGCTGGTGACCTGCAGGCCGGGTGTGGTGGTAAGCAGGTAGGGCAGGTTCTGGCCGGTGTTGTCGCGGTTCAGTTCGTCGCCATGTACAATGGTGGTGGAGAGTGTGGTCTGCTGGACGCGCTTGGCGGATACCTCGATATCCTCCAGTTGGTGCATGAGGATGGTGAGGGTGTCGTTAGTGGTCTGCGCTGATGCAGAGAGGCTCAGCAGGGAGAGGATCAGCCATGCGTGGCTGAAAGCCCGACGAGGATTCTTCGCCCGAAGGGCACGATGGATGTTGTTGTTCATTTTCTTTAGCAGCATTACCTGCTCAAGTTCAGCGGGTTTGTGTTCTCAGCTTTCCCCTAAAATAAGGGTTCCCGACACAACGTAAGTTGTGGTGCGACCGCGTTGCCGAACGCGAAGCTCCCCGAATGAATCTGATGCAATTGTTAATTTGGATGCAAAGGTACAAAAAAAATCCTGCATTTGCAAATTATAGCAGGATTTTTTTCAAAAAAGGTATTAATTATTTCATGAAAGGCATTAGGTATATGATAGTGCCGACGAGTTATTTCCCTGTCTGTACACCGCCACCTCCCAGGCGGTTGAGCTCGTCCATGTCGCCGACCTTGCGGTTCTTGTGCTGCTGGTACTGGCCGAACATCCATGTCAGGGATAATGTCACACGCTGCTGGCGGATAGTATTCTTATACCAACTGCTATACCCCTCCGCCATGCCTTTATCCTCGTTCAGGAACGACATCGAGCGTGCCAGGTCTTGCACATTGAGGTTGAAGATGAGCCCCTTCTGCATATACATCTTCCGCACGCCGAAACTCAGGAAATATGTGCTGCCGCTGGTGTTATATCCGGTGGTCATAGGGCTGGACCAATTGCCGTCGAACGTCATTGTCCAGTCTTTGGGCAAGTACGCGGAGAGCGTGCCGCCGGCGTAGCCGTAGTGGTTTTTGTTCTCATACACCGGCGCGCCATCGGCTTTTTTCTCGTACGATTTATTGATGAAATGCAGCCAGCCTGCGTTGACGGTCAAGGCTAACCATGCCCCCTTAATGGACCGCTTCGCTGTCAGACCGCTGACGCTCTTAGATGTTGGACCGCTTTCGCTGTCAGGCTCAAACTTAGGCACGATAGGCAGCTCGGTCAGCGATATATTGCCGCCGTGGGTGGTGCAAGTTCCGAAGTTAGTCCACTTGATGGAACCCATGCCGTTAGGCATAATCGTGGATTTCGAGGAGAACATATCCTGGGTGTGCCCAAAGTTGAACGTCACATTCAGGTACTGCGTCCAGGAGAAGTTGACCTCCACATCGTTGTTGAACTCCGGCGTGAGTTCGGTGTTGCCTTCCTGATAACTGTACGCATCCACATACGTGCGGAAGGGATTGAGCATCCAGTAGTTCGGCCGCTTGATGCGTCTGGTGTAGCTGATGCTTGCGCTGACAGGCTGCTGCAGTTTGCCGAGCGGCTTGGATGTATAGCCCACGTACGCTGTCGGGAAAGGATTGAAGTATGACTTGCGGGTGACGGTGTCCGCGCTCTGCCAGTTGCCCAGGCTGTAGGTGTATTCGCCACGCACGCCGAGCTTGACCGACCAGTGTTCGCCGAACTGCTTGCCCAAGGAGATATATGCTGCTGCCACGTGCTCGTCGTAACGGAAGTCCTGCGGGGTTTGGCTGAGCAGCAGCCCATTGAGTACAGAGTCCGTAGTCATGTGGTTGTCGGTCGATGACAGGCCGTATTTGACGCCGCACTCAATCATGCCTGTCTGCCAGAACTTAGTCTGGAAATCCAGTTTGGCGCTATAGATATCCACCACCTGCCTGCTCTTGATACCTAATCCGAGCGAACGGGGTACAAGTTCGTCATATTGCGTTTTCTGGCTGTTGTTCTGCTGGTTGTTATAGCGGTTATAATCCACGTTGACCGTCAGTTCGCGCTCCAGCGCCTCGTTGAACGTATGCGTGTAGTTGAGGTTGGCCGTGTGCTGCGGCGACTGCGTTCCGGCGCTCGTGTGGCTCCGGCTCCTGCTAGTAGTGTCGTTACCCACCACTGTATAGGCATAGTTACGCCCGTCGATAATCCGTTGCTGCACAGTCATGTAGGGCACTTGCAAAATGAATCCGAAGGTATTGACCGAGTCGATATACCAGTCGTTGCCGACCTTGAGCATATAGTATTGAAAATTCATGTCGTAGCCCGAATAGGAATAATTCTCGAATTCAGGCGTCTTCCGATACGTCTCGAAATCAATATCGTTCTGCGCAAACACTTGGGTCAGTTGTCCGAATGTATAGGTCTTCTCACCGCGGTAGTTGAGGTTGAGCGACACCATATCCATCTGCAGCCAGCGTTTGACGTCGCCGAAGTACATGCCTCCGTAGCCGGCGGAGAGCATACCGTTCAGCCCGCGCATCATGTTGCGCTTGAGGCGTATGTTGATTATTCCTCCCTGCCCGCTTGCATCATATTTGGCGGAAGGGTTGCTGATGATTTCTATCTTCTCGATCGTGTTGCCGTCGGTGCCGTCCAGCATGGCTTTCAGTTGCTGCCCGCTCAGGTACGAAGGCTTGCCGTCCACCCATATTTCCACACCTTTGCCGTTCACGGTAATGTTTCCGTCCTTGTCAATACGTACGCTGGGTGCACGCCGGAGTATATCATTTCCGTTCGAACCTGCCGCCAGCGGCGAAGCACTCACGTTCACCACCAGCTTGTCCATCTGACGTTCAATCAACGGTTTCTTGGCCTTCACTTCCACTTCGCCCAGTTGCTCCGTCTCTTCGCGCAATATGAAATCCGGTCCGCCGAAAGCAGTGTGATAGCCGATATAGGAAGCCTGGATGATAGGCCTCTCCCCATCCCTCCCCTCCTGGGAGGGGGCGACGATTTCAACGGAATATTCTCCTTGCTCGTCGGTTATTGTTCCTGTTAGCAGGCTTGAATCTTTTGCAAGTACGGAAATCGTCACGAAAGGCATCGGGGCACCGTTCGTGTCCGTAACACGTCCTTTGATTGTCTCTGCCGAGACGGATAATCCCGTCAGCACTATTCCCAGTACTAAAAGGACTACATGTTTAATTGTTTGCATACTTGTTTATCTTTTGTTTTTTAGCCCCTTGCAAGTGGCAGGAAAGAGTTTTTCTTAGTCCTTTGCGAGGCACGAATAACTTGGTTTTGAAATCGAGTGCAAAAGTACGGCTTTTTCAGGACATATCAAATGAAAAAACGGACATTTTGCAGTCCGGCGGTATAAAAACTACCTACTTTTTTGTGTTTTTTCACGATTATTTTTTGCCATTTTCACTCTTTTATTGTATTTTTTCACGATTTCTCTTGCAAATATCCAAAATTTTCACTATCTTTGCAGCGTCTAATCCGCAGTCTGTCTCGATAAACTTACGATATATACACGATAGATATACGTTAGATACACGTTACATTCAGCGGACTACACCGAGCCAACAGGCTCACCAGCATGTATCAGCCATGATTGGCTGAATTGCCCCAACTGCTGTTTTTGGGCAATTGTTGGTAATTGTTGACGGACATGGCTCATTGACTGTTTTGTATGTTTATTGCCGAGGTTGGCTATAACCTCGTAGAGGTGTGGCTTAGATGGATAAGCATCGCAGCAAGTTTGCTTGGATGAGGTGCTTATACAGCTAAAACACAAGTCCCGCAGGGACAACAGCCAACATCGGGGTTTATTTAGGTTGTTTTTGTTTAATTTTTCCATTCACAACGCGATGGCTAAAGTTCAACCCGCCCTTCCCTTCGACCACTTTAGTGGCAAGCTCTCCTCCAAGGAGCGCATCGTTATGCGTACTCGCAACGGACGCACCCATGCTTACGCTATTATGAACCCCTACAGCGGTCCTCTCGCCGAGAGCCGCAAGCGTGCTATCAGCACCTTCGCCGAAGCTGTCCGCCAATGCAAGCTTGAGATGTCCGACCCCGACCGCCTCGCCTGGTGGCAAGACCGCTACATCCAGTACCGCAAAGCCGCCAACAAGCACGTCGCCCGCGCCAACGCCCGTTTCCTCGGCACACCCGCTTCGTCGTCCGCTTCCGCGCCCACTCGCTCCTCCGACAAGTTCTACACCACGCTCCGCGGCTTCATCATCGCCTCCCTCTCCGCCCAATTCAAAGCTTCCCACTCGCCCGAGTAGCTTTGTCTATTGCCGCCCAAATCGTATTTGGGCATCAGCTCTTAGAGCCCGCCCGGATTTACCACCTGCACTCACTTCGTCCATTGTGTCGGCATCGCATGCCGCCACGAGCGTTTGTTTTTTCCGTCGGATGGCATCCGACAACGGCTCTCCGAGCCGCCTTTTCTTGGCGTTACCCTGCATAGTTGCGGGTATTCAATCTTTCTTTATCTCTCCATTTCTTTTGTTAATTGTCCCGCATGTCATGCGGGTATCCTTCTCTCTCTTTGTCCATTGCGTCGGCATCAGATGCCGACACGGCTCCCCGAGCCGCCTATTTTCTTGGCATTCCCTGCATGGTTGAGGTGCCCTTCTTATTTCGTTCATTGCGTGTGGATACCATCCACGCAACGGCTCCTCAGAGCCGCTTCCAGATTCTCCGGATTCTCCAGTTTAGCTTGGCGGTCTTGTAAAAAAAAATAGCATTTTCGTTAAATTTCTCACTTTTATTTACTCTATTTTGTAAAATTATCTCTTTACATTTGCAAAAGTCAATATTTTATCGTAACTTTGTAGCCGTATTTAGCTCACGCCGTGGGAACCCCGACGTAAACAATAAAATGTTTGCGGTGGGGAGAGCGAAGGCACACGTCGCCTTTATGCCGCCGGGCGGCATCCGGTGCGACCGCGTTGTCGAACGCGACGGGGGTGGGATACGGACATATAAAAGGCGTCTTACGCGCTTTGTTTTGGCTAACAGGAATCTGGTAAATTCAAACTAACGACCAAAACAATGCAGCACAAGATGCCCATTGGTATGTATTACCGCGTACACACTCGTAGTGCACGCTTGTACATACGGCGTGGGCTTCAGTGTTGTTTGTTCAGAAGTTAGGGCAATACCAGAGCCTCTGTTAGCGGAACAGCAATAGTGCAGTCCCGCTTTTTGTATGTTGTAGCAAAAGGACCAACAAGGACTTTGCAAATGTTCGATAAAAGTTGTAACTTTGCAAATTAACTCATAAATAAGTGAAGATGACACAAACGATTATAGATTTACTGATGAAGCAATGTAGTCTCATCAACAACGAAGTACTTGATAAGAAGTATTGGTCAAAGCCGACAAAGGTTATAATTAGAAAAACTGAAAATGGACTAGAATTCACAACTGTCCACTAAAAATGGACGATTAAATATTAAAAGTTAAACAATAACAGTTCACCAGAATTGGAACGTTCTTTGTCATTTTGAAAATTAGTTTTGTCGAGCAAGTCTCTTAGGTGCGTTTTGCTTGTCAGTGAGACACTCAGTACATGCAAAACCTCATATGTTGTCAGTTCCAGTTTCATGTCATGTTGCACAATTGCCACGAGGCAAAAAGTGATAATAGCGACATAAACTTGTATCTTGACAGCATTGAGCGATGTGCCGTAAAAGTGCTTGATCTTAAGGTGC
>JAFSXJ010000072.1 GCA_017444065.1 Paludibacteraceae bacterium
GCATGCACATGAGGCGTATGGCATAACAAGCATGGTGTGAGAGGTAAGAATCAGTGCACATCCAAACCTCGATAAAACCTCGACGAAACCCCGACAAGAGGTCGGCAAAGCCTCAGCAGACATGCGATTGGGAAATATACCTCATGTATGTAGGAAGATTTGCCTCGCGGAAATAGGCAAATTTGCCTCGCTAATACTAAACATAATACGAAATCAATACGAAACTAACAAAGCAGCGACGAAGTGCTGCTTGCTTAATTGAATCTTTAAATCTTAACGTTTATGGAGTTTACAAGAACATTGAATGGAAAATCGTATGTCCAGATACCCGATGAGGTATTGGAAAAAGAACTTGGCTCGCTCAAAGCCGTGTACATCTATGCGAAAATACTGATGCTTACATCATGGGGCGAGAGAAAAGGAAAAAAGATTACTTACAACCGCGAATCTTGGGTGACAAATCCTATTAGCGGGAAAAAAGAGATGTCAATTGACACATTGTCAGATATAACTAACCGCCTCGAACAGGCAGGACTCATCCGGAAGGAGAAACAGGATGTCGGTACCCAATATAAGGCCAACAGGTACGAGATTATCCCATTCGACGGCAACTACAAGACGGTAATGTATGATTTCATCAATCATACGGAACTGTCACCCGATGCCAAAGGACTCGCTATACTGATGAGCTTGCTTAAGTTCATCCCAAAATCCAATAGCGCAATTGGTAAAGCATTGGGGATAAGCGGAAAAACAGTAAAGAGATATATCGCCGAACTGGAAAAGTATGGCATCTATTGCAAGGACGTACGTCAACTTAACCAGGACTGCTTCCCGTTTTGGAAACAAGTCAACGACAAAAAAATGAAATGGACAAGAGCGTTGTACGAATCGGAACTTGCATGTATTGATACATTAGATAAAGAACAAGTCCCAACTATTGAACGATGCAAACAGTGGAAAATGACAGAATGGATAAGCCACCTGAACGAGTCCATGGACGTACAGGCTTGTCTCCACATGAAGGCTATGACCAATCAGTTGGGCAGAAAAACAAAAGATATGCGATTAGCGGAAGCTCGAGCACTAATCGACAACGAAGATAAAAAACTTAGATATAAACCTTTAACCATTTAACTATTAAAATTTTATTATGGCAAGTGTAACTTATTCACCGGGCATACAATATTTGAGAGGTGCCCTAACCAAACCAAAGAAAACAGACGGTCACAAACATGGTGACTATTTAATCGCAACCCACCGCGAAGCGGCTACAACCAATCCGAACTGTACACGCCTCTATGTGCGTAAGGCAGATTCGTACGTGCGCTCGACGCCCGTCACTTCAGACGAGACTCTCGCCCGCACACGCTTCGGAGAGATATGCAAAGCAGTGGCATTGCGCAAAAAGAACCTGAGCCTCGTAGCAACCGATGTAGCTAATTTCAACGCACAGAAAGAGGACGGATACAAGACATTACGACAATATCTGTGGCATCTGTGTGCAGATGAATATGACCAAGCGAACGGATAACGCTACAACGGTCCACCAAAATCGGTGGACTACAGTAAAAAAATCGGCATTTATTTGCAAATGTCGATTTTTTTTTGTATCTTTGCAAGTTGAATCGGTTGACAATAACTAATCAATGAAAAACACATCTGATAATCGGAATTCCAAAAGAGATCATGCACGGTGAGAACCGCGTTGCATGGTCACCCGAGACAGTCGGGAAGTTCGTGAAGGACGGTTTTACCGTTCTGGTTGAGAACCACGCCGGTGACGGAGCGTTGTACCACGACGAGCAATACGCCGCCGCAGGAGCGACAATGATGGCGAAAGCAGAGGATATCTACGCTCAGGCCGAACTGATTCTCAAGGTCAAAGAACCACTGTTCAACGAGCAGTTGCAGAAGCATGAGGTCGAGTTAATGCACAAAGGTCAGTACCTGATTACGTTCATCCACCCTGCCTCACCGGTCAATCATGAGATGGTGAAGCGTCTGACTGCGCAAGGCGTAACGGCGTTCACGCTGGACTGCATACCGCGTATCTCCCGCGCACAATCGATGGACGCTCTGACGAGCATGTCCACTTGCGCAGGATACAAAGGCATCATCATGGCTGCCGACCATCTGACATCGTTCATCCCGCAGATGTTCACCGCAGTGGGCAAGATTGAGCCTGCCAAGGTGATGGTGATTGGTGTAGGTGTTGCGGGTTTGCAAGCGCTGGCGACCGCCAAACGTCTGGGAGCCATAACATACGCTGCGGACATCCGTCCGATGGCGGCTGAGAACGCTATGTCGCTCGGAGCAAAGATCATTGACACAGGTGTGCCAGCCGAACTGGCTGTTGGTGAAGGCGGTTACGCCAAAGCTCTGCCTGCAGATGTGCTGGCCAAAGAGCGCGAGATGCTGCGCGAAACAATCCAACAGATGGATATCGTGTTCTGCTCCGTACTCGTGCCGGGCGAACTGGCGCCGATAATCATCACAGAGGAGACGGTTAAAGGCATGAAGAAAGGCTCGGTGATTGTGGATATCGCCATCGACCAAGGAGGTAACTGTGAGATAACGCCGAAAGGCACCATCGAGGTTAAACATAATGTCACGCTTATAGGTGTGAAAAACATCCCGGGCGAACTGCCCACATCATCGACATGGATGTTCTCCAACAACATGTACAACCTCGTCAAGTACCTGGTCAAGAACGATGCCATCGAGCTGAACATGCAGGACGAGGTGATAGCCAAGAGTCTGGTCTGCACCGACGGACAGTTGCTGCATGCCGGTGCACGCAAAGCAATGGGACTTTGATAATTGATAATTGAAAATTGACAATTGACATTCTTTATGATTCATCCTTTGCTGTTAGTCGGGGTATTTGTGGTCTGCACGGTTGCCGGCTATTTCATCATCCGCACTGTGCCGAGCCTGTTGCATACGCCGCTGATGTCCGGCATGAACGCCTTGTCGGGCGTGACGCTGGTAGGTGCGCTGACAGCAACCGGTGTGGCACTGCTGCTTGATCAGACCTTCTGGGCACAGATTTGCGGCGGCACGGCAATTGTGCTGGCCACAGTGAACGTGTTCGGTGGGTTTGGTATCACGCATAGGATGCTCCGTATGTTCAGAAAAAGTAAGAAAAAGTGAGCCTGCTGCAACTAATCATAAGCATCATCCTGTCATTGGCCGTATTGGCCGGCATAGCGATGATGAGTCGGGTTCGCACCGCGGTAGCAGGAAACCTGCTGTCCGCTGCGGCTATGCTTTGTGGTGTAGTTGCAACATTATGGTTCAACGGCATCGTCACTGCGTGGACGATTTACACAGGTCTGCTGATTGGTGCGCTAATCGGCAGCCTGATGGCTTCCCGGGCGCAGATGATACAGATGCCTCAGCTTGTAGCGCTGTTCAATGGTCTGGGTGGCGGAGCGTCGGCGCTGGTAGGCGTGATGACCTACATGTGCTGGGGCATGCCTGTAGGAACAGCCTACCCCACCTTTGTCAAAGCAGCGGCGCTGGTAGCGATAGCCGTAGGAATGATTACCCTGGTGGGCAGTCTGATTGCCGCCGGCAAGTTACACCGGCTCATCAATCAGCGTCCGGCGGTCTATCCGAAGCACTCATTGTGGACAATGGGTCTGCTGTTCATCTCGGTAGTCCTGCTGACAGCCGGCATACTGATTGACACGCAGCCGTGGCTGATGGTCGTGCTGCTGTTGGCTGTCTCGGGCTTCGGCTACCTGTTCTCGATACGCGTAGGCGGTGCTGATATGCCCATCACCATCTCGCTGCTGAACTCGTTGTCGGGCGTAGCCGGTGCTATAGCCGGCATGGCGGTCGGGGACATCTTCCTTGTGGCGGTAGGCGGGATAGTAGGTGCCTCCGGACTGCTGCTGACGCAAATCATGTGCCGCGCGATGAACCGTAGCCTGACGGCAATCATGCTCGGCACAACGGGAAAGAAGAGCGCTGCGCTCAAAGAACAAAGACAGCAGTCAAGCATGGCTGCTCAAAGAGAAAAGACACCCGACGGACAGCCTACACAGTTTGCCCAGACGTATGATTTTGAACAACTTTTAGAACAACTCAACGATATGGAAGTACAACAACTCTTAGACGCTATCAACGCCCTCACGCAAGAGGTATCGGCTCTGCGTGCCGAGTTGGCACAACTCAAACCTGCCGCAACATCTGCCGCTCCTGCTGAGCAGGCGGCACCAGTTGCACCAACGCCGGCCGCTATACTCAGTCAAGCCAAGGATGTGATTATCGTTCCCGGCTACGGCATGGCACTGGCACAAGCGCAGCATGTGGTCAAGCAATTGGCAGATAAACTGGAGCACCGCGGCACACGCGTCAGGTTCGCCATACACCCCGTAGCTGGACGTATGCCCGGGCACATGAATGTGCTTCTGGCTGAAGCCGATATTCCCTACGACCAACTCTATGAGATGGACGCTATCAACGACGACTTCAAGCAGACCGATGCCGTGGTGGTTATCGGAGCCAACGACGTACTCAACCCCGCCGCACGCAACGCCGAAGGCACCCCTATCTACGGCATGCCTGTCCTGGCAGTGGACGAAGCACGCGAAGTGATTGTGTGCAACATGGACCTCAAACCCGGTTACGCCGGTGTCGAGAACCCTCTGTACACACGCGACAAAGGCGTTTATCTCTGTCTGGGCGACGCAAAAGACACACTGATGAATATCATCAACGATATCCGATAAGAAGCAACAAAACGTAATTCATAACACTATGGACTGGTTACACAACCTCTTTTTCGGTACGGGCATAGCGCACTCGATATTTGCGCTGACCATCGCCATCGCGCTGGGCATATACCTCGGTGAGAAGCTCAAGTTCAAGGGCATCACGCTTGGCATAACATGGATACTGTTCTGCGCCATCGCATGCAGTCATTTCGGCATGACACTTGACCCGCTGGTCGAGTCCTTCGCCAAAGACCTGGGACTGATACTGTTCGTCTATTCGATCGGCCTGCAGGTGGGTCCGAGTTTCTTCTCCTCGTTCGGCAAGGGCGGTCTGAGGCTGAACATGCTGGCACTGGGCATCGTGCTGCTCGGTTGCATCACGGCTATTGTCATTCACTACCTCAGTGGCGTGGATATAGCCACGATGACGGGCGTGCTCTATGGTGCAGTAACGAACACTCCGGGTCTGGGTGCCGCACAGCAGACCTATCAGGATCTTGTAGGCTCCGGCAATCCCAATATCGCTTCCGGCTATGCCATGGCGTACCCCTTGGGCGTGGTGGGCATCATCCTGTCGCTGATGATGCTGCGGTGGTTCTTCCGCATCCGACTGGACAAAGAGGAAGAGCAGGTCAAGGCGGAGAAAGGCGAGGAACAGCAGATAGCGCACTTCGACATGAAACTGACGAACCCGCAGGTGGACGGTATCCGCGTGCGTGACCTGGCTGATCTGACGCATGTGACGCTCGTTGTCAGCCGCATGATCAACGCCTATGGCGAGGAGAGCATGCCGGACGCAGACACCGTGCTGCACGTGGGCGACAAGGTGCGCTTCGTTGGTGACCTGAAGAACGAGAAGACCGCCCTACTGTTAGGCGAACTGACTGAGGTGCAATGGGAGGAGAAAGAGCAAGGCATGCACCTGGTGAACAAGCATGTGATCATCACCAAGCCCAAACTGAATGGCAAACGCATCTGCGACCTGAAGGTGCGCGAGGCATATCAGATAACCATCACCCGCATCCGTCGTGCCGGTATCGAGCTGCTGGCTACCCCCGACCTGCGGCTGCAGATGGGCGACCGTCTGACCATTGTGGGCGAACAGGCGGCAGTGGACAAGGTGGCATCGGTGTTCGGCAACTCCACAAAGAAGCTGGATGCACCTAACCTCGCCTCATTGTTCTTCGGCATATTGTTCGGCGTACTACTGGGCTCGCTGCCGATTGCCTTACCGGGGCTTGGACAGCCGTTCAAGTTAGGTCTGGCAGGCGGCTCGCTGATTGTGGCGATACTGATTGGTGCCTTCGGGCCGAAGTACCATATAGTAACCTACACCACGACCTCAGCTAACCTGATGATTCGCGAGATTGGCATCGCGCTGTTCCTGGCTTCTGTAGGTTTCGGTGCAGGCAAGACGTTCATCCCCACCCTCGTCGGCGGCGGATATGTGTGGATAGGCTACGGCGTGATCATCACCTTGCTGCCTATCCTGATTATCGGCATCGTGGCGCGCAAGTGGATGAAGCTCGACTACTTCACTCTGATGGGACTCATTGCCGGTTCGACCACTGACCCGCCTGCTTTGGCTTACGCCACATCGCAGAGCCAGCAGAACGACAATGCGGCAGTAGCCTACTCAACCGTCTATCCGCTCACGATGTTCCTGCGCGTACTGACAGCACAAATCATGATAATGGCGTTTATATAGCTATAGAATGGAAGTTAGAGGTTAGATAAAGAAATGGGGCTCTTGCGAGTCCCGTTTCTGTTATTTCAGGCGAAGAAACCCGATACCGAAGCGCCGGACGGCTTCGCGCTCCAAATCCTCGCGCACAGACGGATGTGCAATGCTGATAAGTGCTTTCGCCCTGTCGGCTAACGGCAGATTGCGCAGATAGACAATGCCGTACTCCGTGGCGATATATTGCGCCTGAAAGCGTGTAGTGACCACTCCTGCGCCGGGCTGCAGATGGGATACAATCTTCGACTGGCCTTTGCCTGTCGTACTGGGCAGGGCAATGAAACACTTGCCGCCTTCCGACAATGCAGCACCGTACATAAAGTCATGCTGACCGCCAACGCCTGAAATAACGGTCTCGCCAATCGAATCAGCGCAAATCTGTCCCGTCAGGTCTATCTCCACAGCGGAGTTGATAGCCATAGCCTTGGGGTTCTGACGGATGTTCTGCGGGTCATTGGTCCATGCCACATCACGTATGACGAAGTCGGGATTGCCGTCTATATGGTCGTACAGATGCCTGGAGCCTAACACCAGGCTGCCTACACTTTTGCCCGGATACAGCACTTTCTCGGAATTATCAATCACACCTTTCTCAATCAGTGGCAGTACACCGTCGGTGATGGCCTCGGTATGCAGGCCGAGGTGCTTGTGCCCCGACAACGCATTGATGACAGCATTCGGTATGCCACCAACACCTATCTGCAAAGTCGCGCCATCGGGAATCTGCTCGGCTATGTAGCGACCAATCTTGGTCTCTACCTCATTGGGGACAGGTGTCGGCACTTCCACCAGCGGCTCATCGCCACGACACATGGCACTAATCTTCGACACATGAATAACCGGGTCGCCAAACGTGCGGGGCATATACTTGTTCACCTGCGCTATAACGGTCTTGGCGCACTCTACGCCCGAATAGGCGATGTCAGCGGATATGCCATAGGAGCAGTAGCCGTCTGCATCCGGCTCGGACACATTCAGGAACGCCACATCCACCGGCACTTGCCCGCTGCGGAACAGCGAGGGCACTTCGCCCAGAAAGCACGGGATAGTGTCCGCCACACCATCACGCATAGCGCGACGCAGATAGTTCGGCACGAAGATAGACAATGCACGGAACGAGTCAATGTACTCCTTCTTGGCATACGGCGCATCCTCGGGACATATACCGAACCCGACAATGATCTTCACATCGCGCAGTTCGGGCGCACGGTCGGTCAGCGCACGCAAAAGCACATTCGGCACGGCTGTAGAGCCTTGCACAACAATCGTATCGCCGGAACGGACAAGGCTGACTGCCTCTTGGGGAGATAAGTATTGCATAGTATTTGGATTATATCGACCAAGTTTGGTCGATGTATGTTACTGTTTTGAAGAAAAATCTTTATCAAACAACGCAAGACGTTCATCCAGAGCGTCGAACTGCTCTTCACGGATAGATGCAGCACAACCGCGCAACCCCTCACGTCTGGCTCCGGTCGAGAGCAGCGTGATAGCGGATACACCATAGTAAATCAGTTTGTTAATCAGTTGCTCACCCGTCCAGTCGCGATAGGTGAACGTGAAGAAGAAACCGTCACCGACAGGTCTGTCATCGGCATCCTTGTCATATACGACGTGGAAATGATGTTTAGCCATTATCTCTTTGATGCGACGTGCACGGTCTGCATAGACGTGGGTGTTCCTGACAAAGTTTATCTTGCCTTCACACGCCGCCGACATCATCGCTGCCATGGCATACTGCACAGAGTGCGAAACGCCGGATGAGATGGCATACAGAATCTGATAAACAAGGGTACGCATGAACTGTCCGTCGCTGTTATACCGCACAGTCAACGCGGGGAAATGGCGGTGTGCCAGATCCGGATTGACGGCAATCACGGCGGCCCGTTCGCCCGCGTAGGAGAATATCTTCGAGCACGACACGAGGTGCACGCAGTTCATCGTGTATCGTCCTACGGTCGGCTGGTATGGTGCGCTATACGGCTTGCCGCGGTTCGTGTCGCGAAAGTCCATATTCAGGTACGCCACATCCTCTATCACAATGGTGTCATAGCGGTTGGCAAGCTGACCTATAATACGCAGTTCATACTCCGTAAGGCACATCCACGACGGATTGTTCGGATTGCTGTAGAAAATAGCGGAGATATTACCCTTTTGCAGTTTCTGCTCCAGCGCGTCACGCAGTTTGTCACCACGGTAGTCACCAATGTCGATGGAGTCCACCTTCAGACCGATTACACGTGTCTGCTGCTTCTGCACTGGGAAGCATGGGTCAAGAAAGAGCACCGTGTCTCTGTCCGGGCGGAGCTGCGAGATGAGCGTATCCAAAGCGTAACAGCCTTGCATCGAACCGACCGTAGGCACGATACACTCCTCGGGAATAGACAGACCAAGGAACGCACGTATGAACTCCGAAGCCGCCTTCGTCAGTTCGGGTATACCGGTAATGAGCGGGTACTTGTTCGCACAACCGTCGCGCAAGGCTTTGACTTGTGCCTCAACACCAATCTGCTCAGACGGCAGCCCGGGATTGCCGAGTTCCATGTGAACATACTCGCAGTCTGCCTGACGCTCAATCTCGCGCACTATACCCACCATCTGGCGGATAGTGACATTGCCTAACTCATGTGCGTCCATCAGACCAAATGCGCCACACACACTATCGACAAGTGTTTTATCAAGTGGAAATTGCATGATATGTAGATTTTTAAGTTATTGTTTGAGCATCGTGACATCCATGTGCGGATAAGCAAAGGTGAAGCCTTGCTTGGGCAACTCGGTATAGAATCGCTGCTGCATATCGAAGAACACGCCCCAATAATCCGCACCTTTGACCCATACGCGCACCACAAACGTTATATCATTCTCATTGAGTGACTTCAGCGCCACGAACGGCGCCGGGATAGCGTCCATCCGATAGTTGACAGTGGATAGTTGGTACTTGCTGATGTTCAACTCCTTATACAACGCATCCATATCCGTATCCGCCTGCAGGACGCGTTCATCGCTGTTGAGGATATCAAGTATAGCCTTCTTGCAGGCATCGGCATCCACGCCGTAAGATACGCTCACCAGCCACTCTACCCGCCTGAGCGGACGACCGCTGTAGTTGTTAATCGCGCCATTCGACAGTGCACCGTTAGGCAGGATTACCACGCGGTTGTCCGGCGTGAGAATCTTCGTGGCTGTGATGTTCACCTCTATGACCGTACCACTCTGCCCTTGCGCCTCAATGAAGTCGCCTGCCTTGAACGGCTTGAACGCCAACAGCATCAATCCGCCGGCAAAGTTCTGCACCGTACCGGATAGCGCCATGCCTATTGCCATACCTCCGGCAGCAAGCAAGGCGGCCAACGATGTGGTATTCACACCCAGGGTGCCGACACTGATAACAATCAGCAGTATGGTCAGCGTTATGGATATGAACGACGAGACGAACGATGCCAATGTCGGCTCAGTATTACGGCGTTCGAACATGCGCTTCAGACCGCGCTTGAGCAGACTGATAAGCCACATGCCTACTATATACAGCAACAATGCGGCCAGCACTTTCAAGCCGAACTGCAACATCGTCTCGCCTACGGTCTGCCAAAAACCATGCGGGTCGGTCTTGGCATACTCTATCATGTGCTGTGCGCCCTGACGAATGGAGTCACGGCGCTGCTCTATCTCCTCTGCTGTAGGAGCTGCAACTTGCAAAAAGATGGATAGCGGTGTTTGTAAGAATAACATAGCGTAATGTATTTAATATTTTTGGTTTACCGGATTCTGTCAGCCGCACGCACCAATGCCTCATCCTTGAGGATAGCACGCGTAGCCATCAATGTTAATACAAAGCTGATTAATGGAATAGACGCCCACGGCATAATGTGCCATTCGACGCCCAGACTCATCTTCGCCAGCCAGACATAGAGCGCCAGCACACCATAATAACCCAGGCATAACATGGCGAGGAAGATGTTCAGCCGCGCCTGAAGAATACGCTTCTTGTACAGGAAGATATCCACGAGCGCCAACAACGGGATTAACGCCGTTGTGAGCATCAGTCCCCATAACCCCTGCAGACTGACGGCAGGCTGGCATGGATCACTCGTGATTTCATCCAGACCACCGGCACTAAGTTGATAGATATGCAGTTCGGTTGCCTCTTCGGGCGTGACTAACTGCAGAATAGGCACGAAGCACAAGGTGATTCCCAAGGCTACGATAATAAGCAAATAAAGTGTTTGAATACGTTGTATCATAATAATTGTTGTTTAGTCAATATGCATCAGTTATCTGACGTACGGAGCCATCGGCAACCAGATTTGCTGATATGTTTCCTGATATAGCGAGAAGCATCCGAATGGTTGCAGGTCATGTTTGTTACCGGCGGACAAATTACCATAGACCTGATAACTCTCGGCATTGCCCAATACGGTGAACTCCTCGGCAATCCGGTCTAAGATTCCCACCATATCGTAATACTGCCTGCGTTCGGTTGAATCGTTCGGTGCAACGAAATCTTCAACATACTCGTTACCGTTGCCTCGTACTCTCGCCAGTGACATCAGGTGTTGATAATAATCTTGAGTATGCACCCGTATAGTACCGCTAATGGTCAGTCTCTCAATATTCTGCAAAATCGAATCATTAAACCGGGTACTATATCTGGGCGCAAGCACTACGGGTATATCTCTATCCGTGTCCGCCACGGGCAGGTACATATAAAAACCTGCATAATACCCACTGTAAGTCAACTGATTATGCAACTCGCCAAACGCCTTTTCCTTTGAATAGGTCTGCACCAAATAATCAACATAGCCATATTGGTTATCGTACCAGCCGGTTACATCGAAAAACATGCTTAACACATCCGTACTGGCTCCCATATATGCATCCAGATGCAAATGTGCCCAGAACTCGCGCTGGTTAACCACCGAATCCAGCGTAATGGTAAACTGCTGCATCATCGGGCATACCTGTAACGCCTCAGCTGTTCCGTACATGGGATGCTCAACGTGCAGACGCACGGTATCGTTACCGCCATATACGATGGGAGCACTATACCGATGACCCAAGATGTGTCTATAGGTATTACGAATCGAATCGAAATACCTAACCGGCTCCGGAAAATATTCAGCCGTCACTTCCGGCATGCTATTGACCTGCAACGTAACATCTGCATCGTTCACCCACGGAATGGACAACGTGTCTGCATCCAGGAAGAATACGGAATGCGACAACTCAACATAAAATCGGTCACTCGGCTGATTTCTCGCAAACACGCATAGCCTCGGCTCGGCTTCCCTACCCTTGTACTCCACCGTGGAGTAGAAGAAGTCGCAACCCTGCATGAGCAGAGGCAGTAGCCATACTATGTATCTCAGTTGTTTCATATCAGAATTTGAATCCGTAACTTACCGTCGGTAATATAGGGAACAATGACACCTGCTTCAATTCGTTGCCCTCGATAAACATCAGGTAGGGATTACGATGGCAATATACGTTATATACCGATAGACTGACCAGATGCTCGGCATCCTTCAGCCAGCCGCCTTTGGACTTCGTCGGGTCACCGCTCCTTTTGCTCGGCAGATGCCAGTTCAGTGCCAAGTCAAGGCGGTGATAATCAGGCATAACAAAGTTATTGCGCTCGGATATATAATTCACCCACACACGACTCGACGGGTCGTAATAACGTTGCGTGGCGAGCGTGGCGCGGTTGCCGGTCCCATATACGAACGTGCCTGCAATCTCGAACTTCGGCGTTATCCTGTATTGCAGCGTTATGCTCAGGTCATGCTCACGGTCGTACTTGGCATGGTAGGGCTTGCCGTTGTTGATAACCATCCCTTCGCGGTCGAACTGCCTCATAGTACGGCTCCACGTATAGCCAATCCACCCAGTGACCGGTCCGACCTTGCGTTGCAACAGCAGTTCCACGCCATAACTCCAGCCGTCGCCCAGAGCAACCTTCTCTTCCCAGCCGGACGATATACCGAAGAACGATGCACCTTCCTTGAACTCCACAAGATTGGTCGAGCGCTTGTAATATCCTTCTACCGACAGTTCGACTTGCTGCAGTATATCGTAACTCAGTCCCGCTGCCACTTGCATCGAGCGCATAGGCGGTATAGCCTTCGTCACAGGTACCCACAGGTCGGTCGGCGAAGAGATGGAGGTGTTCGACAACAGGTGCACATACTGCGACATATACGAATACGAAGCCTTGAGTGCCACGTCCTTGTGGACCAGAAACCGCATACCGATGCGTGGCTCTATCGACGGATAGACCTTGCCGCGAATGCTGTACATCGATGCGCGCAGGCCATAGTTCAGCGTGAACCACTTGACGGGCTTGTAGGTGTCCTCGGCATACACGTACGCCTCGTGACCGAACGTCGTGCCGCTGCTGTACAGCGTATCGAAATGAAACTCCGACATACCTATCTCAGCAAGCATCAGATTGCCTATCTGCGGGCGGAACGTGTGAAGCTCATAGCCTGTGCCGAAATGCACGGAGTGGTGCTCGCTTTCGTACAGCCAATCGACGTGTGCTGCCACATCCATCAGTTTGCTGTGGTAGTCAAAGGTCTGGTCAAGCGTTGAGTTCATTCCGGCATCTACGTTCGTTTGGACGCTGTTCAACTTTTCCGACAGGTCATAGCCGAACCGGAGGAAGTTCAGGTGCGCCTGCATCGACAGGTTATCCCATATACGGTGGTCGTACTGCAACTTGGCCATAATATTGCCGGAAACCCAACGCAGACCAAGGTTGGTATTCTGCTTCGTTTTGCCGCTCTCCGCGCTGTATGCTTCTGTCCCGTGGTTGTATTGGACATATATCACATCATCGCCCATGTAGAATGACGCCGACAGGCGGTCGTTGTTCGGGAATCGGTGCTGCAACTTGGCATTCACATCGTAGAAGTAATATCCGCCCAACGCACTGCCGCCGTCAAGCTCCGTAGCAGATACTGCGGCCATCAGCGGAGCAAGCAGTACATCGTAATACGTACGTCGTGCCGCTACGGCAAAGGTGGTGCTGGCGACGATGGTATCCTTCTGCTCCGACTGTTTGCGTGCACGCAGTTGCTCACCGGTGAAGATGGGACCTTGCACGTTCAGCTTCGCGGAAATCAGTCCCACACTTACGCCGCCATGCCACATCCGGTTGTCACCTGCCGTCTGCTCCACGTCAATCACCGAACTCAGTCGTGAACCGTAACGGGCAGGGAAGTTGCCTTTGTACAGGGTCACATTCTTCAATACGTCCGCATTGAACACCGAGAACATGCCCATTGCATGGCTCACGTTGTACAGCGGCACACCATCCAGCAGGATAAGATTCTCGTCCGGTCCGCCGCCACGCACATAGATGCCCGTGGAGCCTTCCGATGCCGATTGCACACCGGGCAACAGCTGTATCGCCTTGAGCACGTCCACCTCGCCACCCAAGGCGGGAATGGTCTGAATCTGCAGCATCGGTATCTCCACCGCCGACATCTGTGATGACTCAGGACTCGTGATTGACTGTCGCCCGAGCACCTCAACCTCGCGGATACGGAAGCCGATAGTGTCGCCCGACGACACCGAGTCACGCGTCACCTGAGCCATCAGGCTCAACGGAAGCAATACTATGAGCAGCCAGCGTTTACGCACCTGTCTTTTCTGCTTTCAATTGTCAGTTTTTCATCGCTTCTTCCAGCGTTGCGCACTTGTCGCCATGGGCATTCACCCAACCTATTTGTCGAGCAGGATTGCCGACCATCAACGCATAAGCAGGTACGTCTTTCGTTACCACCGAGCCTGCACCTATCAGGCAGTACTCGCCCAGCGTGTGACCGCATACGATGGTCGCATTCGCACCTACCGAACAGCCGCGTTTCAGTAGCGTCGGCTTGTACTCGTCCTTACGGCTGACAGCTGCACGCGGGTTGATGACGTTTGTGAACACCATACTCGGACCAAGAAACACATCCTGCTCGCAACGCACACCGGTATAGACGCTTACGTTGTTCTGTATCTTGCAGTTGTCGCCCAACTCTACCTCTGGTGAGATAACCACATTCTGACCGATATTGCAGTTCCTGCCTATCACGCAACCGCTCATCACATGGCTGAAATGCCAGATCTTAGTGCCTGCGCCTATCTGGCAGCCCTCGTCAACATACGACGACTCATGTACAAAGTAATCCATATTCTTTTGTTGAGTTATTTATCTATGTCTTGTGCTTGAATATATTCCGTCAGCAGTCGATACACCTCGCTTAACGCTTTCGGAGTCCGTGGAGTATCGCTTAACAACTCCAAGTGGTGACGTATCACATTCTCGTCACCGCGTATGGCAGGCCCTGTCTGTGCGTCCTTCGGCGCAAGCGTATGCACCTTGGCTGCCGTCTGGTCTATCAGCGGAAGCAATGTCGAGAACGGTATCTGCGTGCCTTTAAGTATATCCGCCGCCATGCGGTACATGCAGTTCGTGAAGTTGTTGGCAAATACACCTGCCACATGCAGCCGCTCGCGGTCCTGTTGTGACGCTTCAATCACGCGCGGCGATAACGTCAGCGCCAAGGTGTAGATGGCTGCCACATCGTCAATGTTCTTGCCCTCAATGAATAGAGGAATATCCGAAAAATCATCAATCGGCTGCGCCTTGCTGAACGTCTGGAACGGATACAATATACCGCTGTGCGGCTTATCATCACCAAACACCGTAGCAGGTACTGTGCCTGACGTATGCACATGTATGGCACGTGACGATACATGCACTGCCCTCACTACGTCCGCCAACGCCTCGTCCTTGACGGCATAAATATACACATCCGCCTGCGGCAAGGGTTCTCCCACTCCGTTCACCAAATCCCACGAACTGACCATCGGGGCATCGATGCCCTTGGCTGCAAACACGGCGTGAAGGCTCGTCGCCACATTCCCCTGACCGATTAGTACAATTTTCATACCAGTGCTTTATAAAATTCCGTTACAGCGATTATACCTTTCTCCCAGACTTCAAGATCCATGCTCTCGTTGGGCGAGTGGATGGCGTTCTGCTCCAGGCCGAAGCCCATGAGTATGGTCTTCACGCCCAGTACGCGCTCGAACTCCGCAATGATGGGTATGCTTCCGCCTCGTCTTGCCGCCAGCGGCCGCTTGCCGAACGCAATCTCAAAGCCTTTCTCCGCCGCCTTGTAGGCAGGCAGATCCAGCGGACAGATATATCCCTGTCCGCCGTGCATAGGCGTGACCTTCACGCGCACGCCGCTCGGAGCAACGGACTGCATATATTCGGCAAAGAGACGGCTAATCTTCTCATGATCCTGATTCGCCACCAAACGGCACGACACCTTCGCAAAAGCCTTGGCGGGAAGGACGGTCTTTGAGCCCTCGCCGGTGTAGCCTCCCCAGATGCCGCATATGTCGAACGACGGACGGCAACTATTACGCTCCAGCGTCGAGTAGCCTTCCTCGCCGAACACGTCCGGCACGTCTATCGCCCGTTTGTACGCCTCAAGGTCAAACGGTATCTGCGCTATCATCCTGCGCTCCTCTTCCGGGATAGGCAGCACGTCGTCGTAGAAATGCGGGATCATGATGCGCCCCTTGTCATCCACAACCTGCGCCAGCATCTGCGTCAAGGCGTTGATCGGGTTGCGCACCGCACCGCCGAAATGTCCGGAGTGCAGGTCGCGGCATGGACCGTCCACCTCTATCTGCCAGTACGCCAATCCGCGCAGCCCGACCGTCAGCGATGGTGTATCCTTGCCAATCATGGATGTATCGCTGACGAGAATCACATCGCAGGCAAGCATATCCTTGTTCTGCTCGATGAACGCCGCCAGTGAAGGCGAACCGATCTCCTCCTCGCCCTCGAAGATGAACTTCACGTTGCAGTTCATCTGTCCCGTACGCACAAGATACTCGAACGCCTTGACTTGTATCATCGCCTGCCCTTTGTCATCGTCCGCGCCGCGTGCATACAGCCTGCCGTCCCGTACGGACGGCTCCCACGGATCCGACTGCCACAGCTCCAACGGTGCGACGGGCATCACATCGTAGTGCGCGTACACCAGTACGGTAGGCAACTCTTTTAGCGAAGCGGGCTTTGTTCTTTCAGTGAAACGGTCTTTTCTCTCAGGAATATATTCGCCATACACGAACGGATTGCCGTCTTCCGTCGGTGCCGCCATGATCTCGGCACGCTGGCAGCCCGCCTCAAGCAGCAGTTGTTTCCATCGCTCGGCACAACGACGCATGTCGGGTTTGTGCTCCTGTTCGCAACTGACGGAAGGGATACGGATCAGCGATGCCCACTCATCCATAAAACGCGCCCTGTGCGCGGAAATGTAATCATTTATATTCATTTTACAGGATTTATATAGTAAAAGTTGGTATCATTCTCCAGCGTGGCGATGATGTCCCGCAGGATGCGTTCGGGGTGCACCACTCCGCTCTCCCAGAAGTCGTTCGCGCCGGACGGCAGGCAGCGTTTGCGGAAGTTATACAGCCTGCCGGTCTTGTACGCCTTGAACAAGGCGTGCTGGCTGTTCATCTCAACCAGTGCTTCGCGCGATGGCACATTGCAGCCCAGCCACACATCCGCATCGGCAAACGTCAGCAGCGCCTGCTCGAACGTCAGCGGGATGGAACTCTCGCGCTCATCGTCCGCAAAGGCGTAACTTGCTCCGGCGTCCTTGAACAGCGCACCCATATACGTCCCGCCTGCTGGCACGTACCACGTGCCACGGAAATCCAAGCCGGACACTACAGAACATTTAGGGCTTTCATCTTTCGACTGTACGGGGTCCCCACAAGCTTGCGCAGTGGGGTGTCTATGACTTCTGACAAGCGCGTTGTACGCCCTTTCCACCTCATCAAAGATGCTGTCGGCTTTCGCTAATTCGCCAAAGAACACCGCCACAAACCGTATCCACTCCGCCCGTGCCAGCGGTGTCGCCTCGCGCCACTCGTTGTTGTACAGCACATTGATTCCCACGCTCTCCATCCGCTCGGCAGACTGGTCGCTGGGAGAGTAGGTCGAGTACAGCATCGCTTGCACGCCATTGGCTATTATCCGCTCTACATCCGGCTGCATGGCGTCGCCCAGATGTCGGCAGGTCTCCGGCAACTCGTGGAAACTGACCTCGGGATTGCACATGCCCACGAGCTTGTCCATCAGTCCCAACTCCGCCAGCATGCCGATATGTGTTGCCGAACTGGCACCGATGCGCTCCAACGGCTCACCCACCATGTACGTAGCCATCACGCTGTCCGCATTCCACGGCGCAAACACCCGCACACGCTTCATGCCCAGGGTATCGTCTATCTGGAACCCTGTGGCGTACTTGTTCCCCAGACGTGCCTCATGCGCCCGCTGCACCGTGGGACGGCAGCCCACGCATGCCACCAGCAACATTAGCCCTATTATCTTTTTAATCATCGAATTGTTGACAATTTGGGTAATTGTTGACGAAATTCAATCCTGCTTCCATAGCGCGTATATTCGTCTGGACAATCGCCTCCGACTTTCGCGCAAACACTTTCTCCAAAGCCGCTTTCATGATCTCCGGCTCCACGCCAAGCATCGGTATCGCCGCACCGAGCAGCACCATGTTCGCCGCCTGTACCGGCGCATTCACCTCTTTGACGAGCGCGTCGGTATCTATCAGCACATGCTTAGGGCACGCCTTGACGGCCTGGTACACCTCTTCTATATCCGGGTAGTTGTCAATGTTTCGGAATGGTACCGACGATGTCACCACACACCCGTCCTCTGCCAGCCAGGGCAGGTAACGCAGTGCCTCTAATGGTTCAAGTGACAGGATAAGGTCCGCTTTGCCCTGCGGGATAAGGTCTGACCATATCGGTTCGGTCGATATGCGCAGATGGCTTTGAACCTCGCCGCCGCGCTGACTCATACCATGCACTTCGGCTTGTTTCAGGTACCAGCCCTCAGCCAATGCCGCCTGACCGATAACCGTAGCGATAGACAGGATTCCTTGCCCGCCCACGCCTGCTAATATAATGTCCTTTTTCATTTCCTTGCTTTTCTTTTAAGTGTTTGAATACATTCACGCCGTGCGATAACCACCGACGTGCCGTGATAGTTCGCTTCCTCGCGGATGACGGCTTTCATCTCCTCCATGTTCTTCGCCAGCGGTACAACGGTGCGCACATGCTCCTCGGCTACGCCCAGCGCCATACAGATGCGCTCCAGCTTGCCAGTGCCTGCCGAGTCCTGTCCGCCGGTCATACCCGTCGTCAGGTTGTCGGAGATCAGCACCACCACATCTGCATTGCAGTTCGCGCAGTCCAACAGGCCTGTCATGCCCGAATGGGTAAACGTGCTGTCGCCAATCACCGCAAACGCCGGATACTGACCGGCATCGGCAGCGCCTTTCGCCATCGTGATTGACGCGCCCATCTCCACACACGAGTGGATAGCATGGAACGGCGACAACGCACCCAACGTGTAGCAGCCTATGTCACCGAATATCCGCGCCTCCTTGTACTCGCGAGCCACCTCATTCAGTGCGGTGTACATATCCCTATGCCCACATCCCTGACACATCGATGGCGGCCGTCCGGGCAGCACCAACTCCGTCTTTTGTCTTTCTGCGTCAGCGGTTTGTATTCTGTCAGCGAAGCGGTCTGGCGACAGCTCACCCATCCTCGGCAGATCACCCGTCAGTCGTCCGCTAATCTTCACGTTCGACGGCACCAGTCCGCGCAACAGCTCTTCCACGACCGGCTGACCTTCCTCGGCAACGAGTATCTCCTCTGCCCCATCCTCAACCATCTTGTTGATCAGTGCCACCGGCAGCGGGTACTGCGTTATCTTCAGAACCGATGCACCTTGCGCAACGCCTGCCTCCTGCATGTAGTTGTACGCTATACCGCACGCCACGATCGCCCGTTTGGGGTCTGTGCCCTTGGTATAACTGTTGTTGCCGCACTCCTCGCTCAGCCTTACGAACTCCGGCTGCTGCGCCAATAGGTCTGCGTAGTTGCGCTTGGCGAATGCCGGCAGCAGAATAAAATGCTGCGTATTCGCGGGCAGGTTGCGCTCGTTTTGTGCTTGCGGAGCATCCGCTGTCTCCACCATCGCGCGGCTGTGTGCCATGCGTGTCGTGACACGCATCAGCACAGGCACGCGCAGTTTCTCCGACAGCTCGAACGCCTGACGTGTCATGTCGTACGCCTCCTGCTGGTTCGACGGCTCGAAGCAGGGTATCAGCGCAAACTTCGCATAGAACCGCGAGTCCTGTTCGTTCTGCGAACTGTGCATCGACGGGTCATCCGCCGCCACAACCACCAGTCCGCCGTTCACGCCTGTGATGGCGGAGTTGACGAACGCATCGGCACACACGTTCATGCCCACATGCTTCATGCAGACCAGCGCCCTCTTTCCTGCGTATGTCATACCCAGTGCCGCCTCCATGGCGGTCTTCTCGTTCGTCGCCCACTGGCAGAAGATCGGCTTTGAGTCCGCAGTACTTTTTTCGCCGTTTGCGCTTTCGGCTTTTGCCTTTCGGCTTTCGAGTAACTGGATGTACTCCGTGATTTCGGTCGATGGCGTCCCGGGGTACGCATATACGCCGCTCAGTCCGGCATCTATCGCGCCCTGCGCAATCGCCTCGTCACCTAATAGAATTTGTTTCATGGTGTTATTATTTTGTTGTTATTCTTTTATTTAATTACTTAATTGCTCATACATATTTCCTCCGCCATCCCGTTCATTGCCACACATTCGGCACGCATCACATGCCTCTTGTCAGCATCATATTATCCAACTGCCCTCGCCGCGATAAAGGGCGGATAAAAGGCTGCGCGGTGAATATAGGGAATGCGCGGTGCAGTATATCATCATTGACTTCGTTTATGGTTCCCGAATTTAATTCGGGGTCAATCGACAAAGTGTATTCACGCCCTAATCTCTTGGCGCCTTGCCAAAATCCGCGTACAATGGCGCGTATACTAACTGAGCCGGATTGCCTCACATGCAGCAACAAATGCAAGTGGTCTGGCATTAGGCAGAATTGGGGAATGCGGACTTGGGGATGAATGCTTCCCAATTTATAAATCTCATTAACCAGTTTCTCCCCCAACACTGTCCTTTCCACATATGCCTTTTCAGCATCATTCTCCGGAATCTCCAGCCTCCCAACAACGGCTCGCGCGACGGCACAATCAGCGTGACGTGGTAAATCCCACGCCCTTCCAGGCTTTTCCCCGTTCCTGCCATTGCCATTGTCCGTTATCGCTCATATCTTTCAACTTCTATTTCTTTCGTCCCTTGCATGGCAATGCCATTGCCCGCTTCATTTTTTTGCCATTATAGTGCCACTAACCATTTCCATCCGTCTTCTTTGTGGTTATTTCTATTACTGATTGTGTGATAACAAGAAGTGCTGTTTTTGCTGTTCAATCTCTCTACGCAGTTCTTCTTGTGTAGGCAGATAGGTAAGATACTTGGCTGCAAACAGTTGCTCATTGTCATTGAGCATGGAATACCGTGCCACATCTTCGTCTGTATCAGCACAAAGCAGAATGCCTATAGTTGGATTATCGCCTTCTGTCCGCTTGAGTTCGTCATACATCTTAACATACATATCCATCTGTCCCACATCTTGATAGCGTATTTTGGATGATTTAAGATCAATCAGGACAAAGCACTTGAGCAAATAATTGTAGAAAACGAGGTCTATATAATAATCCTCTTTCTCTGTTTGTATATGCTGCTGTCTCGCTACGAAAGCATAGCCCTTGCCTAATTCGATAAGGAATTTCTGCAAATGATTCAGTATAGCGGTTTCCAACTGGGTTTCCGTATATTCTGCCTTGTTGGCAAACCCCAGGAACTCTGCCACGACAGGGCTCTTGATAAACTCCAATTTGTCTTGCAACGGCGCAGTAATAGTTTTCATCTCCAGTTCGACGGCTTCTTTGTTGTGCGAAGCCAACCTGCGGAAATAGTATTGCGAACTAATGTTGCGCTGTAGAGTACGCGAAGACCACGCTTCTGCAAGAGATTCCTTAGCGTACCACTCTCTTGCAGCTTCGTTATCTACTTGTAGCAAAACCCGGTAGTGCGTCCAAGAGAGTAAGGTGCGGGAATTTCCACGCAGTGAGTGGAAAATGTCAGGAAACGTTTTGAAGAACTGATGAAAGGTGTAAAGATTAGACTTGTTGAATCCCTTTCCGTATTGGATGGTTAGTTGCGCAGACAAGTTTTTGATAACTTGTTCACCATAGTCCGCTCGGCTTCCTTGCAGGATTTCGTGCTCAATACGCTGACCAAGCAGCCAATTACGTTGTACCAGTACAACATTGACAGCGGTATATGCTACAGACTGAGCGACATCAATGATATGACATGAATCATTGAAGATGTTGTCTGTCGCTTTGATACTACTCAAGTTGTCATTTACAAGTTCTAATTCGTCCATAATATTTGTTTTTATTTCTACTGGTTACAAGAGTCACCGATTCAAAGGAATATTATATATTGTTTCTTTACCATCGCCCATCTCCATCCGTCTTCTTTGCGGTTGTTATCATTCGCATGTCGTTCGCATCGTGGACGTCCCTGTAGGGTGCTGCTCTGTTCACGGGCGACTTTCTTCTGCGTCTATGTGTGAATATATGACTTCGTGAATTACGTTAACTTTCACATTTTCACAAATTCACACATCTTTGTCGGTTCATGAAACATAGCATAAAGCTCATCAATTGACTTGTACGTTTTTCCTCTGACAGATAATTCTGCTGCAATGCAGTTAACCTATTTGTCTTCTTAGAACAATGTTTGCAAGGCAAACTGCAACTTCATCTGGTTCCTCTCTGGGGCGCCATGCTAATATAAAACTTGCTTCCGCATCAACCACTGAATAGCCTTTATCTTCCATCTCTTTAATACGCTCACGCATTTTTGTAGATAAACTAGCCATCTTATCTCCCTGCTCTGACAACAGATAACCATTATCATATCTCAGGTTGTCACCGCTGCGCAAGCCGAGTACTTGTTCTTTCTTATTTCGGAAATAATCAAGCCACACATCGTGCATTGAAAGCGAGAGTACAATTGATGGTTGCGAGTCAAGGAGTGATAAATCCTTATATATATACAAGTTGTGTCTTGCACGCGTAAGGCCAACATATATCGCCCGTTTCTTATCCGCGTCAGATCCATTTATACTACCAAGCAATAGATGAACCGTATCAAACTCACGACCTTTAGCCTTATGAATGGTACTAACAAAAACGGTGTTACCATCGGTCGAAATGAAGTCTTCAATGTTGGATTCAAGAGCAAACTCACGCAAGTCACTTCTAAAGAATTTGCAATGGGTTATCTCAAATTCTTTGAAAAAACAACGTATAGCATTTATCAACTTACTATTTGTATATATCTTTTCCGTACGGGATTTGGCTGTTTCCCACTCCTCTCGACTGATTGTTCCATCTTCTGTATGAGCAATCTGTTTCAAGAAATAACGGACCTCGGCAAGATTAACGAAACGGAAACCATCAGTAGCCTGTATTAGCCGGACGTGTTTGCCTTGCTGCGTCAACAAATAGGCGACCTGCAATGCTTGTTCGTTTGTAACTGTAAGAACAGCAGTCTTACCGGATAATATTGCATTTGAGGCAAAAAGGTTAAAATCAGCAGAATCATCAACACAACCTTTTTGCTGTGAAATAGGATAAATCGGCGTCCGTTTCATTCTATTAGGAATCCAACGCACATAACGATTAGCATATTCAACAACAGAACGGTCAGAACGATAGTTGTCCGTCATTTCATAGAATGTGGCATTATAGTCTGTTATGAGAGATGAAAGATATGCCGAATTGCTGCCTCGGAATGCGTATATATTCTGATCATCATCCCCTACGGCAATAACACGCATATCTTCATTGCGCATCATCAGAGCTTTTACAAGACGGAAGTCATCTTCTCCCATGTCCTGCGCCTCATCAATAACAAGAACACTTTTAGCTATCTTGCTTTCCTCAACATCGCCATTCTCAATCATATCCGCAGCACGGCGCACCACACTATCAGCTTCTTCAAGAGAGCCATGACGCCCAATCAAATCAAAACTATACGAGTGGAATGTTTTAATATCAACAAAATGAGCCGCATTACCCACGAGTTCCATGAGCCGCTTCTTAAATTCTGTTGCAGCGGCACGAGAAAACGTGAGCATCAATAATTGTTCGTGCTTAACATCTTCCATCAGTAGCAGCGATGCCAATTTATGCACAAGTACACGTGTCTTGCCACTTCCTGGCCCAGCTGCCACGACAATGTATTTACTCTGTTTATCGTCTATAATCTGACGTTGTCGAGCACTCAATGCACCAAATACCTGCTCATATTTGGCTGGAGTTATATTCTTTGTAATTTGTAATCGCCGTTTCCCTTTAAAATACTTATTAATAAACTCTTGATAGTCTGTTAAGAAATAGTCGCTTACGAACTGCATAGCTTCGTTGTAATCACGGACCATCATATTGGCAAATTCGCCGACAATATGTATCTGCTGGATGCGTTGCTGATAAAACTTATCTAATAGCTGGTAATTTTCTTTGCTATAACGACGTGTGCGCTCCACATCTCTATGAAGTTGCATGGCGTTGTATATCACCATGAAGCCACCTTCTATTTTGAGTAGTTCCGCCTTACTTAAATATAGTAACGCTTCTTCCATATCACCGAGTGACGCTTTTTCCGTTGCTTTAAAGGCATCAAACTGCAATGAAGCGTTATATTGCTTTAGCAAATCAACCATAGAAAAGGTAATCATCTTGTCGGTAGCTACAGATGATAGTTTCTTTGCCACATAACGGCACAGTTCTGTTCGACGCTCGAAACGCGCAAGAGCAATTTGCGGATCTATTTGTAGGCGTAAACTTGTGCTTTCGGAAGCTGTATGCTCTTCTTTTCGGATATACCCTTTTACAAGAAGGAAATGCAACAATGTATGAAGTCTTTTAACTGTGCATCGCGGATTACCTGCAGCTTGGGCATCTGCATTTAGTTGCTTGTAACCATAAATAGTCGTATCTTGTTTTATTTGTTCCAACAGGAAACGTTCCAACCGCAACATATCTTCTAAGCCGCGGGCTATATTGGCTTGATTGATATATGCCTGCATGTCTTTTGTGTCAGCCAACAATCCCTCTTGTCGCATAAGATTGATGTTACGCACCACAGTTTCTTTTTTCATACCAAGGATGTCGGCAAGATAGTCAATACGGCTTTCGGCTTCTTCACCACGTCCTCCTGCTGTAGCACGACTACTAATAAGTGAACGTATAATCCGGGCTGCCTCTTCGCGTGTTACATCATCGAAAAGCGACGATGCCATGAGCCGCTGACGCGCATCATCCATCGAACGTACTTTTATACCTGTTGCGAAAATGCGAGGAGAGTTGTTGCCCCGGGTAATAAAGCCTGCCTGCTCAAGCGCAGTAATAGCACCTTTGACACGCGTCTCTATTTCTTTACCATCTTCATCATTCCAGCCAGCCTGACGAGCTATTTCTAGCGGCGAACAACTAATTTGTTCCCGTTTGGCTGTGAAATCTTTGATAGCTTTCCAAACTTGTTGTATCTCACTGATGGAGAGTTTCGTTTGGTTCAACAAAATAAAATGCTTGTCAAGGTCACTATCATCAAATAACACATAACAATCAGCCTGCATATTCGGGTCACGTCCTGCACGCCCAGCTTCTTGTATGTAGTTCTCCAATGAGTCACTAATATCATAGTGGACAACTAATCCGACATCTTTTTTATCAACGCCCATACCGAAAGCAGAAGTGGCAACAATAACTTGCGTTTCACCACTCATAAAGGCGTTTTGATTGGTGACTTTGTCTGCTGCTTCCATCTTTCCATTGAAAGGCAGAGCACTTATACCATCGCGCTGTAGACGTTCCGCCAACTCAACTGTTCGTCTCGTCCGTGAGACATAGACGATGCTCGGACAATTGTGACCGAGAATTAAATCTCTAAGCCATGTATATTTCTCCTCAGCTGTTTCTGCATGCAATACCGAGTAACGCAGATTCTGCCTTTCTGCACTTGCAGCAAATACTTTCAAATCTATTCCAAGCCTCTGCTTGAAATAATCACAAATATCACTCACGACCTTTTGCTTTGCCGTCGCAGTAAAACACGACACAGCTATAGGCTGAAGTTGTTGCTTCTGTTCTTGAAGTTTTCGAATAAAATCACCTATGTATAGATAATCGGTACGGAAATCCTGTCCCCACACAGAGAAACAATGTGCCTCATCAATGACAAAACGCACAACATTACGGCTTAGCAACAAGCGCTCAATGGTTCGGCTACGCAACATCTCCGGCGCGATATACAATAAGTTGGCTGTGCCGTCTGCAACTTGTGAAATAGCCGTAGAGCGTTCTATAGGGTCAAGCAAACCATTGATAGTGACCGCATCACTTATGCCACGCTCAGCAAGATTATCCACTTGATCCTTCATCAGACTCTGTAATGGAGAGATGACGACTGTCAATCCATGACAGTTGCGTCCTGCCATCAATGCTGGCAACTGGAATGTCAAACTTTTGCCTCCACCAGTAGGAAAGATTGTTAACAACGATTCTCCTCGTATTGCAGCTTCCACAGCCTGCTGTTGCATTGGCTCACCATCGAACAGGCGGAATTCATCATACCCGAAAAATTCTTTCAAACCGGCATGAGCATCTAATTTTCGTCTGCAATATTCACATTCTCCACAAGGTGTATCACAAATGAACGTCATTACATTATTCACCTTGGGATAATTACGCAACACCCATGCAGGAGTAAGAGAAGACAAATCATTTGCTCCTATTACGGCTAACGCATACGCGAGTTCAATAGGATAACGTTTCGCTACTGCACCTATATTGGCATTGCTGCATATCTTACTATTGAATTCCTCACGTATTAATGTTCCGATATTTTGTTCTCTATTCTTGCTTTCACCATATCCAATATAAGTAAAGAAACCGCTAAACTCTGATGTGTGAGATAATAGTTTACGATATATCTCTTTCCTTGTAGGAGATAGTTGTTTCCATGCCGCTATCTCGTCTTGAAACAGATCATGTGCTTTAATAGCATCGTTAACCGGATTGTTCAACTCATCAACTTGAAGTTTATCGTCCTTCAATAGTTTATGATATGGTTTATTAGGGAACAAAAGCGGTGAAAGTGGCAAAGTATCAACAATAGTATAGATATTAGACAGTTGAAGGTATTTTAAATCGTGATTGATAATGTTATGTCCACAAAGAGTGTTGCATTTTGACACAAATGCAGAGAATTCAGACGCAGATTGCGTATGCAATACTGCACCGTCTTCGCGTACAGCACCATAGTCCTGTACCTTTTTGCTGTCAATGCTTACTTCTGTGTCAATGAATACAACCATAATCAATATATCCTCATCCAATATGTTATTGTTATGCTTACTTGCTCATCTCATGTTTGTCATCGGTAAGACAAAATCGGTATATTTTATATAAAAATGCTATTTTTTTGTTAAAACATTTGCATATATTAAATAAATGTTGTATCTTTGCATCGGAATCCCGGGTAGCCCCTGACGCAAGTCAAACTATCTGGTATCGTTTTATATATAGTTCTTACCAGTAAGAAAATCCAATATATTCAGCATCAATATACCGTCATCCGTTCTGTGAGTCGGTATCAGACCGCCGACAATGACAACTTTCTGAAAACTATCATTTATCAAGCGCAACGGTCGCAATTCCTGCGCAACTTTTTCCTCGTCGGGTAGCGCATAGGCGGATTGGACATACAAGCGCTCCTCGTTACGGTTGCAGACAAAATCCACCTCTAGTTGCAGACGGACGTTCTTGCCTTCAATCGAGGTGTTGTATTCCACATTTCCTACATCCACTGTATAGCCGCGGCGCACCAACTCTATATAAATGAGGTTCTCCATCAGATGCGTCCATTCGTTCTGCCGGAAGCCCAAACGTGCATTGCGCAGGCCAAGATCCATGAAGTAAAACTTCTTCGGCGTATTGATGTACTTTTTGCCTTTGATATCGTAACGTGTGGAGTGTTCAATCAGGAACGCATCCTCCAGCATATCCAGATAGCTGTCGATGGTGTTGTAGGATATGGAACTTTTCTTGGTGGTCTTGAAGGTGTTCTGCAGTTTGACGGAATTAGTAAGACAGCCGATGTTCGATGCCACAACATCAATCAACTCTTTCATGTCTGCATCATCATTAAGATGATTTCGCTCCACTATATCAACCAAGTAAGTATTTCGGAACAAGTCGCGCAGGTATTTCTTTTTCTGCTCCTGTGTAGCACACAAAGCGGCACGCGGCAGACCGCCAAAAGTCAAATATTCACGCAGCAGAGCCTCTGTCGGATGCTGTTCGCATGCCTGACAATACTCCGCAAATGAGAGCGGTTGCACACGAATCTCGTCACCTCGACCGCGGAAGATGGTCAGTACATCCTTCGACAGGAACTTGGCATTGCTGCCAGTGACATAAACATCCACATTAGGCATATCCAGATAACTATTGAGCACATCCTCAAACTCCGGCACATGCTGAATCTCGTCGATAAGCACGTAATACTGCCCGTCATCCAATAACTTGGCATCAATATAGTTCAACAGAGCATCGGGATCGCGCAACCATTTGTTGCGACGCGGCTCCAAGTCGATACGGATGATATGCGCATCATCGACACCTTGGCTTTTGAGGTAGTCATAAAAGATGTGGAACAACAAATACGACTTGCCTACACGGCGCAAGCCGGTCACAACCTTTATCATGTCATTGCCCTTTGACGCAATGAGCGCATCGAGATATGTCTTCCTGTTTATCTGCATTTTATATCAATTGTTTAGTCCTTATGTTGAAAATTTTTGCGGATAGACGCATTTTTTTTCAACAAGAGCAACAAAAATCGCGCCTAACATCCACAACAAAAATGATGTTTTCTTAACTAATCAAACCACGTCTCCGGCTTCATGTCTTCCCCGGTACTCTCTGACGCAACTCTAACTATCGGGTATCGTTTTTTATATAAATATTTGCCATGGCATAAGTGGCACAAATGGCACTTCCGCCATCACACTTTTCCTATTTCTGCCACTTCTGCCACTTCTGCCATGTCAAATTTTGCTTGACCGACAATTTTCCGAGCCACCATCTGTCTTTCGAGCCCCCGACGCAACTTGCTAAGTTGTGGCGGGAAGAGCCGAGGCAATTGTGCGCTCTATGCCGCCACGTGGCATCTGTTAGCACAATTTGCCGAAGGCGAGCGTTAGTTGTTCTTAGTGATTCTTAGTTATTCGTTAAGCATTACCGAGGGTAAACCCTATGCAACAGCAGGGCATTCCCTACTCTTCACCCACGCCGCTCATTTCTCCGCCACCATCTTCTCAAACAGGCTCCCCTTCGGCACAGGTGCCACAATCGTCAACGGCTCTTTGTGAGGCTCTCCGGTCGTACAATCGCTTTGAGACACCCGCTGCACCGGATGCACAAACGTTATCTCCCTGGCATGCAGGCTGATGCTGCCGTCAGGATTGCTGCGCTTGGCGCCGTACTTCAGGTCACCTTTGATCGGGCAGCCTATCGCCGCCAGCTGGCAGCGTATCTGATGATGCCTGCCCGTCAGCAGTTCCACCTCTAACAGCGTGTAGTGCTCGCCACGTACCAAAGTCCGATAGTTCAATATAGCCAGCTTGGCATCTTTCGCGCCGGTTTTGGCTATATACGACTTGTTCTGCGCCTCGTTGCGTATCAGCTGGTTCTCCAGCCGTCCCTCTGCCATCTTCGGCGCACCTTGCACAATCGCCCAATACGTCTTCTTGATAGCCTCATGGTCCTGGAACATCTCGTTAAGCCTGACCAGTGCCTTGCTTGTCCGCGCAAACAGCACCACACCGCTCGTCGGTCTGTCAAGCCTGTGCGGCACACCCAGAAAGACCTCGCCGGGCTTGTTGTACTTGACCTTGATATACTCCTTGAGCATCTCCGACAGCGGTTTGTCGCCGGTCTTGTCGCCCTGCACAATCTCCCCGGGAGCCTTGTTGACGGCTATAATATGGTTGTCTTCATACAGAATTTCCATAACATGACTTTTACGCGTACAAAGATACAAAAAAAATCAGACATTTGCAAAAAAAATGTGTATAATTTGAATAAAAATTCAGTTGATTGACATTTTTTTGTGAAAAGTGTTGGAAATTCAAATTATATTTTGTATCTTTGAACATTTTTTTGTTGCATACTGCACATTAATGGCAAAGATATACGAACCGGACAGGCTCTACGAGTTCCTTCGTCCGATGCAGGACTGGCTGTTCCGCCATTCCTATCGTCGGTTTGAGCAAGTGGGGCTGGACAAGATACCTACGGACGGAGCTGTCATCTTCGCTCCCAACCACTGCAACGCGTTATGCGACGCGCTCGCGGTGTTGAGCCTTGGCATGGAGCGTAAGGTGTTTGTGGCGCGCGCGGACATCTTCCGCAAGCCTACCCTGCGCAAGATTCTCACCTGGCTGAAGATCATGCCCATCCGCCGTATGCGCGACGGAGCGAACGCCGTCTTGCATAACGACGAGACCGAACAAATGGCGGTAGAGACCCTGCGCCACGGCGTGAAGTTCTGCATCCTGCCCGAGGGCACGCACCGCACCAAGCACTCCCTGTTGCCGCTCAAGAAAGGCATCTTCCGCATCGCCCTGCGCGCCAACGAGGCGTTCGGGCGTGAGAAACCCGTGTATATCGTGCCGGTAGGACTGGAGTACGGCGACTACTTCCACCTGTGGGACACACTGCTCATCAATATCGGCGACCCGCTGAACGTAACAGCGTTCGTGCGCGAACACCCAGAACTCGACCAGCCGCAGCTCATCAACGCCCTTATCCCCGAGTTGACGGAGCGCATGCAGCGGTCGTTCCTCTGGGTGCCCGACGATGAGAACTACGAGCAGAACTGGGCAGCCCTCAGCGCCAATCCGCCTGCGCCGTTCGACAGAATGCAGAAACGCCGCGTACCGCGAGGGCTGCGCTTGACGGGATTAGTGCTCACAAGCCCCTTGTTTGTGCTCTGCGCCGCACTGACCATACCCCTGTGGGGCACGATGCTATACGTGCGCAGGCATGTAGCCGACCCGGCGTTCCACAACTCCGTGCAATACGTGATGCACTTCCTGCTCATTCCGCTCAGCCTGTTCTTGGCTTGGCTGCCATGGGGGGGACTGCAGGAGTGGATGTACCAACTCCGACAACTGAAATAAACAGCAGCCACATTTGGCTGCTACATAAATAACTGAATAATGATAAGAGTATATCTGATTATTGCACTTTATGTGCTGCTGCCCGTAGCCATCATCGAATGTTTCAAGCGATGGCGTTGGGCGAAACGGACAGGCACTGTCGTCATGGCTTATGCCATCGGCATCATCTTCGCCCTGACAGGGTTCGTGCATTTCGACATGGGCACAGACGCCCAGGTCACGTTCAGCAAACTGCAATCGACACTGATGTCCATCGCGGTGCCGCTGGCTATCCCGCTTATGCTGTTCAACTGCGACTTCAAGCTCTGGACCAAAGCCCTGCCAAAGACCACATGGTCACTCGTCTGTGGCTTGGGAGCCGTGCTGACCGCAGTCATCAGCGGCTACTTTATCTTCCGCGGACGCGGAATCCCTGAGTTCGAAAAGGTCTGCGCAATGATGACCGGCATCTACACCGGCGGCACCATGAACTTCAACGCCTTAGGCGCCTCACTCGGCGTGGACAAAACAGTCATGGCTATAGTCCTCGCATTTGAGATGGTGCTCACCACCCCGTACATCTTCTTCATCATAGGCGGTGGTTATAAGGTCTTCCGCAAGATTCTGCCTTATCCTGACATCACTTGGCGCGGTAATCGCGACAGCGATGTGGAGACCAAAGACGTCGAGGACTACCACGGGATGTTCGCCAAGCAGAATGTTGGCGGCATGTTCGCTGGCTTGGGACTCAGTGTGATAATTCTGGTATTAGGCGCCGGACTGGCACTCCTGCTGACCGGCACGCTCAACGAGCTTGTCATCATCCTCACCATCACCACGCTGTCAATCATTGCTTCGTTCTTCAAGCCCGTGCGCGAACTGCCCAAGACGTTCGAACTGGGAATGTTCTTCATCCTCATCTTCTCGGTCATTGTGGCATCGCTGTTCGACATCCACAGCGTCAACGGAGGTTCGATGATGATTGGTCTGTTCGTGGGATGGGTTATCCTGATGTCGGCTGGCTTGCACCTGCTGCTGTGCCGCGTAGCCAAAGTGAGCGGCGACCTCTTCTGCGTCAGCCAGATTGCCCTGCTATGCTCACCGCCGTTCGTGCCGCCGGTTGTGGGAGCGATGGGCAACAAGAAAGTGCTGATTTCCGGTATAGCCATCGGACTCGTCGGCTATGCCATCGGCACGTATTTAGGTGTAGCAATCATGTATCTGTTAAGCGCGATATAGATATAAATTGAAAGGTGAAAAGTGAAAATAAAAGGTAAAATGAAACGCATATTTTGTATATTAGGAACCCTCCTTATGCTTGCCGGCACAGCCTCCGCCAAGCGTGAAAAGAAAGTCGAAGTTGACAGCCTCGGCAACAAAATCAAGACCGGATGGAACTTCGGTATCCTGCCGTCTATCGCATACGATGCCGACTACGGCTTTCAGGGTGGCGTGCTGACGAACATCTACGACTACGGCGATGGTCACCAATACCCCGAGTATATCCACTCGCTGTACTTTGAAGCCGCATATACCACCAAGCACCACGGTATCTTCCGCTTCAACTACGACTCGAAGTATCTTATTCCGGGCTACCGCCTGACGCTTGATGCCACCTACCTGCCGGACGCCATGTGCGACTTCTACGGATTCAACGGCTATCAGGCTGTCTATCAGCATGGCTGGAACCAATGGAACAAGAATCCCATGAAGATGACGGACACAACCGCATATCTCTCGCGCGTATATTATAAGTACAAACGTGACCTTATCCGTGTGGCGGGTGACATTGAGGGAACCATCTATAACAACTTGAAGTGGAACGCCGGTATCGGTGTGCTCGGTTATATCATCGATGATTGCGACATCAACATGCTCAACGGCAAGAACACGTATGACCCGTCCCTGCCGCACTACGCGCAGAAACCTCTTGACCCGAATGTGGACGGCCTGTACGAGAAATACAAGCAATGGGGACTGATCGGTGCTGACGAGGCAAACGGCGGCTGGCATCCGTATCTGCGCGGCGGTATCACCTACGACACCCGCGACAAACGCCAGGGACCGAACAGCGGTATCTACGCCGACGCGTTCTTCACCTACTCTGCCGCGTTCAATGCTGGCTACGGACAGCAGGCTACGGCTGGATACAACCACCTGCAGTTCAACGCCACCTTCCGACACTATGTACCCTGTTACAAGGACAAGAACGGCATCAACCGTATCACCTTCGCCTACCGCATCGGCATACAGAACAACATTGCCGGACGTTCGCCCTTCTATATGAACAACTACCTCAACACCCTCTTCATCCAGCGCGTGTATTACGAGGGATTAGGTGGTGGCAACTCGGTGCGAGGCATGCTTGCCAACCGTATTCTCGCCAACGGCTTCGCCTATGCGAATGTCGAGTTCCGCTTCCGCGTCGTGAACTTCGACATCGGACGACAGCACTTCTTCATCGGGCTGAACCCGTTCTTCGACCTCGGTATGATTACCCAACCGTACAACCTTGACCAACTCGTCAATATGCACACAGGCGGACTGTACCCGACCCTGCAGGCAAGCGTAACTGCCGCAGGCGACGACTACAGCAAGTTCTTCTCCAACAACGAAAAGGACATCTACATGCCGCACATGACAGCAGGTCTCGGCCTCAAGATTGGCATGAACGAGAACTTCGTCCTCTCAGCCGACTGGGGCATGCCGCTCAACAAGCAGGACAATGCCAAGTGGGCGAACTTCTACGTAAAAATGGGCTACCTCTTCTAAGGCAGCCCGTTTTTATAATCTTTGCTCATTCAGTGGAGCGCAACGGTCTTTACTCTTTCAGTGAAGCGCAGCGTAACGGTCTTTACTCTTTCAGCGTAGCGGTCTATAATGTAACACACGCTTTACTGTTGAAGCCGTCGATATACATCGTCAGGCTTTCGGGCAGGCGGACGTGACGTACGAGGTCGGTCTCTTCGATGGCAGGCAGAGCGTTGAGCACGGTCTCGTCGTAGTGGTCTTCATTCGGGCGAGCCCACTCATCCACATTGATGTAGCCGACGTTGAACGATGTCAGGTTCTGGAAGAAGTGACTGCCCTGACTCGGCTCAATGCGGAAATTCTCCAATGAGCACTCGGCAATCGCTTTCGCCTCGCTGATATTGCTCCACTGCACCGGCACGCCTAATGATGGAATCTGTGAGCCCCAACGCCCATATCCAATCAGCAGGTATGACTTGCCTTCCTCACGCATCCGGTTGTTCCACTCGCGGATGGTCTGAGCCATCTCACGTGTACGCAGCACATCGAACGCGTCTCGACGCAGGTAGATGATATCCTGCACATCCTCTATCTTACCTACTCCCAAAGCATTGCCCGAACGAAGGAAAGCATCTGCCTCGTCGATAACATCCCAATCGACTTGAGCTGTCATACTGTCCGCTGAGATAGGACGTATCTGCAGGACATGGAAGATTTGCGGTTCGCGCTCAAGGTTCACGGCAAACTCGATTTCTACAGGACACTTCATCTCCTGCTGTGCTATCTCCAACAGTGTGCGCACTATCTCCGCCAGTGGGAAGGTGTTGAACTTCAGTTGCGGCGCAAACGTTACAATCCTCGGTCCGTCGGGATAGCAGGAATCCACGATGCGCATGTTCTCGCGGTCGAAGGTCGAGGCGATGAGTTTAAGGCTCTCAAACTGTCCGCAATCGCTGATAGGGATACGCTCAAGGTTGACGGCATCATTGATAGACGTCTTGAATCGTTCAGGACTGAGCGAAAGAGCAAGCATCGACTGCTGCGTCTCGCGCATGGCAAGGTCAACGGTCGAGGTCTGCATCACATGCTTCGGGTACTTGGGCGAGAAACGCAGGACCTGTTCGCCATCCACTATTGCCTTGCCCAGACCATAAGCAATCTTCACAATTCCGTCTTCGGGTTTCTCTTTACCAACGGGATAGAAATTGATGCTGCGTGCCACACCGGAGATGACAGGGAAGTAATAGTCTCCCTCCGGCTCACCGCAAACCTCCTGCAGCACAATCGCCATCTTCTCCTCGCTGAGCACGTTCCCCGTGGAGGTGATATATCCGCGTGACGCAGCAAAATAGACAGAAGCATACACGGACTTCACCGCCTTGCTCAACAGCCGCAGCTGTTGGTCTTCGTTCTCCGTGTGCGGAATCATATAGGTGCTATACACACCTGCAAACGGCTGGTAATAAGAGTCTTCGAGCTTGCTGCTGGAGCGGATAGCAAGCGGCTTGTGCGTCACACGGATGAAATGGCGCAGCGCCTGTATAAGTTCCTGCGGTAGCGCAGCGGACACGAACTCGGATAGTATCTCCTCATCGTTCAGGTCGGCATTGATGACATACTGCAGCCCGTTGTCATGGATGAAGCGGTCGAAATAATCAGTAGTCACAACCATTGTTCGCGGTACAAACACGCGCACGTCCTGCCAGCGGTCGTACAGGTCATGCCGCTGCAGCATATGGTTCAGGAACGCCAGTCCGCGACCTTTGCCGCCCATCGCTCCGTCGCCGCAACGAGCAAACCATATAGTGTCGTTATAGGTGTCCGGTGCATACTTCGCCACTACGCCAAGTGCCTGGTTGATGCGGTAGTCGTGGATAAGGCGGATATTGGTCTGGCGGATATTCTCAATGTCCGTTTCGTCCTGTATCTTCAGTTTCTGCACATGACGGCCGATTGCAAACAAGCCTCGCGCAAACAGCCACTTGCTCAGGTAATTGTTGTCACTCAATCGCCGGAAAGCCGTAGCAGAGATAGTGGAGATAATCCGCTCAAATCCCTCAAGGTCACTGGCGCGCGCTATCTCCCTACCCGTTCGAGGGTCACGGGCGATGAAGTCACCGAAACCAAACTCCTGCTCGATGTACTCACTCACTTCCTGAGTCAGGGTCTTTGACTGTTTCATGACGAAGCCGACTTTCAGTTTGTTGGCGGTCTGGCGCATCGACTCCTGCGACGATTGCATCAGGAACGGCATTGTCGGATTGTCCTTGCGGATGAGTTTGCACAGGTCAACTCCGGCATCAAGTTTCTCGGATGATGCAGGATCTCCCTTATGCACCACAAACCCCACATCGGAGATAACGCCAATTATATTGTCGCGATAGCGGCTGTATAACTCGACAGCCTCGTCGTAGCACGTTGCCATCAGCACTTTCGGACGCGAACGCTTGCGTAGTAACTGTTGTTTCTCGTTCAACGCGTCACGGATGGCGATGTTATTTTGGTTAAGCACAAGCTTGTACAGCAGCGGCAGATAGGTCGAGTAGTAACGCACGCTGTCCTCCACCAATAGGATTGCCCGCACGCCTTCTTCAAGAATATCATGATCGGCATTCATGCGGTCCTCTATCAGTTTGTTTATCGCAATGATAAGGTCGGTGGAGTTGTTCCAGTTGAACAGAAGGTCAATGTCCGACTTGTCCTGCTGTTCCAGACGGCGGTAGAACTCCTTGTTGAACGACGAGAGCAGCACTATCGGGCAGGTCGGATGCAGGCGTTTGACTTCTGCCGCAAAATCCCAGACATCATTGCCGCCGGCACTATACACCAGCAGTATCAGGTCGAACCTTTCGCCCAAATGAATCTTCGCAAGTGCTTCTTTCGTGGTTTCTGCACGGTCGATAATAGGCGGGTTGTTCAGATTCAGTTCGGCGTACTCCTGCGCAATCTGCACATCGATACGTCCGTCCTCCTCCAGTGCGAAACTGTCGTAGTTGTTGCACACGAGCAGTATCCGCTTCACGCGCCGCTCCATGAGTGATGTATAACTGTTACTCTCCATATTCTATACCAGTCCTTGTTCTATCATTGCATTCGCTACCTTGATAAAGCCGGCGATGTTGGCACCTTTCACGTAGTTGATATATCCGTCCTCTTCCGTGCCGTACTTGAGGCAAGCGGCGTGGATGTCCGCCATGATGGTACGCAGACGCTGGTCAACCTCTTCGGCTGTCCAATGCAGGCGCATGGAGTTCTGGGTCATCTCCAAACCGGAAGTGGCGACACCACCTGCGTTGGAGGCTTTGCCCGGGCTATATAGGATCTTCGAGTTCTGGAAGATAGCGATAGCCTCAGGCGTTGAAGGCATGTTTGCACCTTCCGTCACGCAGAAGCATCCATTCTTAATCAGATTCTCGGCATCGGCTTTCTCTATCTCATTCTGTGTAGCGCAGGGCATGGCGATGTCGCAGGGTATGCGCCAGGGACGCTCACCCGGGAAATACTGTGCCTGCGGGAACTTCTGCACGTACTCCTTGATTCGTCCGCGGCGGATGTTCTTGAGTTCGAATACATAGTTCATCTTCTCCTCATTCAGTCCCTCAGGGTCATAGACGAAGCCGTCAGAATCGCTGAGCGTAAGCACCTTGGCACCAAGCCGCATCGCTTTCTGTGCCGCGTACTGCGCCACGTTGCCCGCACCGGAGATGCACACACGCTTGCCCTCGAAGTTCTCGCCACGCGTGGCAAGCATCGCTTCCGCGAAGTAACATGCGCCGTAGCCTGTTGCTTCCGGACGCATCAGACTACCGCCCCACTGCTGACCTTTGCCGGTCAACGTGCCCGTGAACTCGTCGCGCAGACGTTTGTACTGCCCGAACATATAGCCGATCTCGCGACCACCTACGCCTATATCGCCGGCGGGCACATCGGTGTCTGCACCTATATGCCGCTGCAGCTCGGTCATGAAGCTTTGGCAGAAACGCATCACCTCGGCATCGCTTTTCCCTCTTGGCGAGAAGTCCGATCCGCCTTTGGCACCACCCATCGGGAGCGTGGTCAGCGCGTTCTTGAAGGTCTGCTCAAAGGCAAGGAACTTCATGATACTCAGGTTCACCGACTCGTGGAAACGTATTCCGCCCTTGTAAGGACCGATGGCACTGTTCATCTGCACGCGGAAACCGCGGTTAATCTGTACCTCGCCCTGGTCGTCCATCCATGGCACGCGGAACATGATCACGCGTTCGGGTTCAACCATCCGCTCGAGAATCTTCTGCTCGCGCATATAGGGGTACGCCATCACTACAGGCGCAACACTCTCCACCACTTCTTTTACCGCCTGGTGAAACTCGCTCTCACCCGGATTCTTAGCTACCAAATCGGCCATGAACCGGTCGATGTACTGACGTGTAAGTTTGTCCATATTTACTGTATTTATCCTATCAGCCGTATTTGGCTGATGCTGTTCTATTGCATTCGTTGCCTTACCGCCTCATAAATCATCACTCCGGCAGCCACGCTGACATTCAGGCTCTCTATTTTGCCGGGCATCGGTATGCGCACCTTGTCGGTAGCGAGGTTGAGGTTCGCCTCATAAATGCCGTTCTCCTCGCTGCCCATAATAATCGCCAGCGGCTCACGCATATCCACTTCGGTATAGTTCTTCGTGCTGTGCTCAGTCGCCGCCACAATCCTCAATCCGCTCTCACGCAGATAAATCAGCGCATCTTGCATGTTCGCCACCTTGCATACCGGCAACGTGTGCAACGCTCCGGCAGAGGTTTTGATAGCATCGCCGTTGATGGCCACCCCGCTCCTGGCTGCAATTACCAGACCATCCACACCCGCACACTCGCAGGTACGGGCGATAGCACCGAAGTTACGCACGTCGGTTATACCGTCCAGAACCATGAGGAAAGGCACTTTGCCCTGCTCAAACAGCATTGGCACGAGCGACTCTATCGGCGTGAACTCCACAGGTGAAAGGAATGCGATGACGCCCTGATGGTTCTTGTCGGTGAACTGGTTGAGTTTCTCCACAGGCACACGCTGCACAGTGGTGGGTGTGTCGCGCAGTTTGTCCAGCAGTTCGCGACCGATAGCCGACGACATGTCACGGCGCAGAAGCACCTTGTTAAGCGTTTTGCCTGCATCAATCGCCTCTATCACAGCACGGATGCCGAAAATCATTTCCTTCTCGGGCGGACGTTTGGTTTCGTAAGAATGTTTCTGTATCATTGTCTTGAGTATTTAATTTGCTGACACATGGCTGATGGAGTTATTCGTAACCTTTGTTCTGGTGCAGATTAGTATTGGTCTGAAGCGCAACCTGAGGTATCGGGAACACCTGCAGATAGCGGTCAGCGGCATAACGCGAATAGCGAATCATGTCCTGCCTGTGCCAACCTTCCCACATGAGTTCAAGCCAGCGTTCATAATAGATATTCTCCAGCGTTGCCTCACGAGACTGCACATACACATTGAGTGCTAATGCTTCGCGCAGACGTACTCTGTCAAACTCAGCCTGACCGCTCTCGCCCATGCGCACTTTTGCCTCGGCTATCATCAGCAGTACATCGGCAAAGCGGAATAGGACAATATCTGTATTACGCAGTGTGCCGTCAAAGATACCGGCTGGGTCATATACATATTTCTGCATGCGTGCCCCGGCTGTTGCTACATACGGGCTGCCGGTCAGAACGGGCTTGACTTCACGCGGATGATAGACGAGAGTGTCGCCGTTATTCATGATGAGCGGTTCACCGTCTATATGTACCACCCCGGAAAAGAACGTAGCGGCAAACCGGCAATCCTGTTCGGGGGTATCGTAGCCGAAGATGTCAAGTGTCTGGTGCGTAGCACAACTGCCGTTCTCACCACCATACCCCAATGCCGAGGCATGCTGGTAATGCAGGCTGCGGAAGTGATTCTTGAAGCGGTTGCGATAGACAGAAGGATCCATCGGTATGGTAAAGATGTTTTCAACTGCATTCTCGTTATAGACCGCAAAACAGTTGGTCTGACTCTGGCATAGGTCATAGTTTGCCGATGAAGCAATGATATCCGCACCGTAATACCGAACCGCCTGCCAAGCGTTAAGGCGGCTGTCTGCACAATCCAACAGAATATCCGTTCCATCGGGGTTCTCATCATCCGTCCAGTCGTCATCCGTCCAGATTTCGGCATTTAGAGCAAGCTTCATGAGCAGGAACGCGGCAACAGGCTGAGTCAAACGGCCGTAATACTCACCACGACTGTTGCTACGCTCATCTGGCAGGAATGGATAGGCCTGCTGCAACTCGCTCCACACAAAACGGAACACCTCACTGCGCTCCGCTTGCCGGATATCCTGCACAGCTACACCGTATCGGGTAATTATCGGCACACGTGCAAAGAGGTCAAGCAAATACGTGTAGCACAATGCTCGAACAGCACGCACCTCTGAGGTATATTCGCTGTACTGTGCATCTGTCAACAAATTGCGATAGGTCTCCAGCATATCCATTGAGCGGTTGCAAAGGCCGACAAACTGATAGAGATAGACCCAGGCATTCTGACAAACCTCGTTATCTGGTTGCCAGGTGTGATTGTACAAATCCATCCACAATCCTCCGTCCAGCCAGTCGCCACCACGCACAGGGATGATAGCCTCATCCGATGCAAATGTCTGTAGGTCATAAATGCCACGATACGTACCTTGCAGACCTTGACCGTCCACACTACTGCCTATATGGTCATATAGGGCAATGACGGCAAGATGATGAAGGCTTTCAGCGGTCGTAATCACTTTTTCTTCCGGCTGTCCGGAACGTGGGGATTCGTCAAGAAAACCGCAAGAGGACACCGTTAGCGTCACAATCGCTACCACTATGGTTATTACATATTCTGTTTTCATGGCTAAAATTGTATTTGCAGAGAAAAACTATATGTCCGGCTGACAGGGTACGAGCGTTTGTCATCCACACCGAGCGTACTATCCAGCACGGTACTGTTAATGATGGGAGTCAAGCCTGAATAACCGGTGATGGTAGCAAGATTATTTACGGAGAATGAGAGCCTGAACGAGCGGAGTTTCCAATCCGGCTTACAAGGTAGCGTCCACCCGAGAGTGACATAATCAATATTGACATAATCGCCGTTCTCCAGCCAATAATCAGTTACCGTCAAGTCATTGATACTTTTGTCTGCCGCCTGGCGATAGACATTATAATACGGCAGACTGCCCATGTTCATGTAACTGAGTGCGCTACCATTGTATATCTTGTGCCCGAACGCACCGTTGAGCTGCACGCTGAGGTCGAACTGTCTGTACCGCACTGAAATATTACTGCCCAACAGCACCTTCGGTGTGGCCTGTCCGCACACGCGACGGTCACCACCGTCAGACAGGTCAATCACTCCGTCGTTGTTAAGATCTTGAATAGTATAGACATAATCGCCGTTTTCATCCTGTATCAGCCCTTCGCTGTGCGGCAGATAGAACACGCCGAGCGGATAGCCGGGAATCTGATAGACCACATCGGTATTACCGCCGTGCAGTCCCGCGCCGTTCAGCGAGGCAATAGGTGTGTAGTCGGGGGCTGTAAGATACTCGCCATCGTAATAGCCGTTGAGTGAGATCAGCTTGTTCTGCTGCCATGTGAGGTTCAGACCGATATTCAGATCCCAGTCTTTCGTCTGCACCGCCGCTATGCCGAAGCCGAACTCCAAGCCCTGATTCTCCATCTTGCCAAGATTGGCAAGCAGTTTGTCATACAAGAACGGTGGCACACTGACTGTGTAATTGTACAGCATATCATAGATGTACGAATAATAGTAATCGGCGGTAAAGACAATCCGATTGTGCCAGAAGCCCGTCTGCAACCCGACATTTGCGGTCTGGGTCTTCTCCCACGTGAGATTGGGATTGGCATTGCGCGTCATTCCAAGTACCACCTCCGGAAGACCGTCTGCCTGCACTATACCCGTCGGCACCATCAGCATGAGGGACTGATAGGCCGCTATACCACCCACGTTACCCGAAAGTCCCCATCCGGCACTCAGTTTCATCCGACTGACCCACTCGGCATCCTGCAACCACTCTTCACGTTTCATGTCCCACGAAGCACTTACCGAGGGAAAGAATCCCCACTTATGATTCTTGCTCGCCACCGAACTGGCATCACCACGAACGGTCAGACCGAGGGTATAACGGTTGAGAGCGGTGTAAATTACAGACCCCATAAGCGATACCATATTCTGGTTCTCCCAATTACTGCCTGTACCTTCCCAAAGCCGCAAGGCTCCGATTGACAGGTTGTTGTAGCCGTAAGCATTGGAGGCAAGACGGTTGATGGTTGTATGGAACCCTGTCGCATTTCTACCCTGCATCTCCGCAAGCAGCGAAGCTTCAAGACGATGTCTGTCAGCAAGATTGGAGGCATAGTTAAGTTGCAGGTTCGCAAGCCACACGTTGCTTTTGCCGGCACCGCGATATACAATTCCCGTACTTTCCATGTAGGTGGGATAGAAATGGCTGTCTTCATCTGCATCGTAACTGTAACTGCCATAGGCGCGCAGGTTCAATCCATAGCCGAGGTCTGCCAATATACTCAAGTGAGTATTAAAGTGCATGGCATCATTGTGCTTTTCTATATCCAACAAGCCCTGAGGATTGTTGATCTGACTGGCATCGGCGTAGCCGTCATAGCCGCCGCTGGCATTCCTGCCGGACGGAAAGGTCGGATTGAACGCAGCAGCAGAATAAAAAAGTTTCTGTACGTTATTGATGTACTGATTGTGTCCGACCGCACCGAACAAACCGAGGTCAAAGGTCAGGCGCTTGTTCAATGCGTGCTGCGTGACATCAAGTTTGGCTGTGAAGTTACGTGTGCCTATTTCCTTGACGATGCTATTGTTCTGACTGAAACTCACCGAACCGCGGTAATACGACATCTCCGAACCGCCGCCGAGGGCTATATGGTGATTCTGCACCAGACCGTTGCGTAAGATGGCTCGCTGCCAGTCCGTATCTGCACCGCCGTCGGCTATATGAAGACCGCGAGCGGCTGTAACTGCACGGTATTCGGCACCGGTCAGTACAGGCAGGAAATGATCTGCATGCACGAAACCTGCATCACCGGCATAACTGATGCTGAACTTACCGGTTGCACCACGGCGTGTACGCACCTCGATAACACCTGCTGCTCCACGCGCACCGTACTGCGCTGTTTGCGCGGCATCCTTAAGGATGGTGAACGACTCGATATCACCGGGGAAAATTGTCGCCAGCGTGCGCAAGTCGGAAGACATACCGTCAACGATTACCAAAGGTTCGTTGCCACCCGTCAGCGAGTGGTTGCCTCGCACGCGAACTGAGGAAAGCATGGCTTCGGGATTGGTGTTCGAGCCAACGGTAACACCGGCAGTCTGACCCGACAGCACATCCAAGGCGTTCGCAAGGTGACCGCGTTTAGAGGTCTCAACACATAGGGTGTCTGCCACAACCTTTACTCCTTGCACATCATTGCCGGCAAGTGTAGCATTCTGCGCGCGCACCACTCCTGTTATAAAGATTACAGCCGTTGCTAATGGCACACATAATCGATGAGGGACAATCAGTCTCATATTAGTATTTTAGCCAATTGATAAATACTTGCGGGTCAGTGGTGAACGCCATAGGTTCCGCCACTGGCTCGCCTTGGGCGTCCAGTTGAACATAGAACGGTTGTGCATTCGAACCGAACCGCTCACGCTGAATAGCACTATTCTTGTCTCCTATCCCGTCGCGCTTGTCATCGACGTACAGTTCGATGAACACGTAGTTCTTGAGGCGCGCTTTCACACTGTCGTTGGCAAGAACGTAAGCTTCCATCTTTCGGCAGTTCACGCAGCCGTAACCGGTGAAGTCAATCACTATCGGCTTGCCGGTCTGACGGGCGTATGCCAATCCTTCTTCATAGTCGTGGAACACTTCCCTGCCCTCTATCTCCATCGGCGGAGCAAAGGCACTGACAGCCTTGACCGGCGCGCCCCAAAGGCCGGGAACAAGGTACGCTGCAAAGGCAAACGACGGAATTATCACCACAGCGCGGATGATCTTGCGGGTCGTATTGACCTTGCCGATGTTCCACAACAGATAAACGCCGATACCGGCAAAGCAGGCAATCCATATGACCAGAAACAGCCACCTTGGCAGTATGCCCCAGCCGTACGCCAAGTCCGCCACGCTGAGAAACTTCAGCGACAATGCCAGTTCAAGAAACGCCAGTACCACCTTGAACGAGGTCATCCAGTCGCCGGATTTGGGTGCCTGCTTCATCCATTGCGGGAACATGGCAAACAGCGAGAACGGCAGTGCCAACGCTATAGCAAAGCCCAACATACCAATAGCCGGAGCCAGCAGACTGTGCCCGGCTGCCTCAACAAGCAACGTGCCGATAATCGGCCCCGTACAACTGAACGAAACAATCACCAGCGTGAATGCCATCAGCAGAATGCTGAGAAATCCGCCGGTACTGCGCGCCTTGCTGTCAATGGCGGTGGACCATGAATCCGGCAGCGTAATCTCGAACAGCCCGAAGAACGACAGCGCAAACACTACCAGCAACAGGAAGAAGAATATATTCACCACCGCGTTGGTACTGAGGTCGTTCAGTGCCGACGCCCCGAACAGGATTGTCACCAGCAGTCCCAAGCCTACGTACAGCACAATGATGCTCAGCCCATAGAGGATAGCGTTCCGTGCGCCGTTATCTGTCCGCTTAAGGAAGAAACTCACCGTCATCGGTATGATCGGCCACACGCACGGCGTAAATATTGCCAGCAAGCCGCCCAACAGACCCAGCACAAATATCACCCACAACGACCGTGCATCGGTATTCCGGTCTGTGTTCTGTGTTCTGTCAGCGAAGCGGTCTGTGCTCTCATAATTCCACACTTCCGGCGCAGTACACATCACATCGTTGCAACTGTTATAGCGGATAGGCACGAGGTCAGCCTTGGCGAGAGTGAGGGTATAAGGGCTGTCGTAAATCTCCTCGCCTATCTCCTCGTCGCCGACAGAGATTAGCGTCATATGCCAGCCCTCTTGTATGGTAGCCGTCAGCCGCACACTGTCGCCGGCCTCTTCCCCGCTCCAATGCACTGCCTCAACAATCTGCGCCGCCGCAAAGAGCGGAAGAAAGGCAAATAGTATCGTTAGTCTTCGTTTCATTTCGTCATTTGATTTAATCGTCTAATATCCGATGCCATTCTATTGGCAAAGCAATGTTCGGCAGACCTTGCGCTTCACGGAACAGCGGAGCCATTTCCTCATCTGTAAATCCCGCTATGCCGCAGCCGACACGCGTGACGAGGAAACGCTTTGCCGCATGCTGCCTGGCGAATGCAATAAACTCGTCCACATACGGCCGGATGGTCTCTATGCCGCCTTGCATGGTCGGGATGGCATAACATTGTCCCGTCGGTCCGACACCCACGCCCCACTCTGCTCCGAAACGCTCATACGCCATCCGTGCCGCACCACCACCGTGCATTCCTGCCAGATTGCTCCCGAACACAAACACCTCATCAGCTGCCAGTTTGGTGATAAACTCAGGTGTTATTTGTAAGTTAGTCATTTTTTTACATTTATATGCTAAACAATGATTTTTTTCATTGCTGATGGAAACTTGCGCCGGCTTGGCGGGCAAAAGCGAAAAGGGCTTTCGGCAGATGGCAATAGCCATCCGGATGCTTGTCCAGATAATCCTGATGGTACTCGTCTGCCGGATAGAAAGCAGCCAGGGGTTCACGCTCCACGACCAAAGTCTCCGCATACCGACTCTGCTCCGCTGAATAGACGCGGTCAATAACGGTACGGTCTGCAGCATCAGTATAATAAATGCCGGTGCGGTAACGCGTGCCTTCATCATGACCTTGCTTGTTCAGACTGGTCGGGTCAATTGCCACAAAGAACATTTGCAACAGAAAATCAAGCGTCACCAGCGAGGGATCATAAGTCACACGTACGGTCTCTACATAGCCGGTCGTGTCTGTATAAACCTGCTCGTATGTCGGGGCGGTTGTATGCCCGTTGGCAAAGCCCACTTCGGTTTCTGTTACACCGGCTATTTGCTTGAAGAAATGCTCTGTCCCCCAGAAACATCCGCCTGCCAGATAAATCTCTTTCGTATGCATTGTTTTGAATTAAGTTCGGATTAAACCATATGCAAGTCCTGCGCATCCCCTGCTTCATTCATATATATTCCTTGTTCACTTCCCATCATACATCTCCTGCGGCGTCATCAGTCCCCACTCTTTCCATACGGGCAGCGCGGGGTCGTCAATCGTAGCATCAATGATGCACTGCTCGCCCTGCATCACATTCTTCTCAAGGAATAGTTGTTCCTCCAGCCATAGCTCGTTCATATACGACGCCACATCGTGAGCACGATCCTTGACGCGGTAGATCGAGTAGTTCGCACCTATCTTTTTCAGTTTCCGGGCAAGGAAATTGCTACCCCACACTCCTTTACCGAACGCGCTCAGGTGATTGTACGCAACTGCCTTGTCGTTCATTCCGTGCATGAGCAGGATGGGACACGGCAACTCGGCAAACCGCGGTGCACCGGTCAGGCTGATTATACCTCCGGCATAGCTCACTACGCCCTTTAGCCGGAAATCCTCGGGCAAGCCGACAGCCTGACCGTTGGCAATCGCGTAAGCGGATGCCAGAGCAATGATTGCTCCGGCGGAACTGCCGGATACAACAATGTGGCTTACATCTATCCCTAACTCCGGATGCTCCGACAGGTACGCGATGGCGGAGAACACATCCTCCACGCCCATCTGCTGCGATTGGTAGAAACGCTCCACGGACTTCGCCAATCCCACCAGCCCGTTGCCCATCTTGTAGCCCTTCATGCCCAAACGGTAGTCGATAGCAACCACGGTGTAACCGTTGTCGGTCAGGGTACGGAACCGCTTCGACTGATACGCCTCGTTGCGAGCACCCATCTTAAATCCGCCACCGAACACATGAATGATCGTCGGTTTGCGCACACCCTGATGCTCCGTCTGCGAACCCGCTGACGGACGATGAATATCAAAGTATAGCGAACACGTGTCTTTTTGTGCGTACTGATACGTCTCTTGCGCCCACAGACTAAGACCGGCATATAGCACAGCCAAGGTAAGCATTACTCTTTTCATAACGGTACAATTTAAAACCGGATAGCAAATAGACCTATTCCTCTCTTCCTCCCTTTAATCAACCGTTATCCCGCAACGCATAAATGCTGGGCAGGTTGCGGGCGAGGTCGTGGATATCAAAACCGTAGCCGATGACGAACTTCTTGGGTATCTCACGGCCGACATAATCGGGCTTGGCGTCCTCGTACTGCAGTTCGGACGGTTTGCTGAGCAGGGACACGACCTTGACTGTGCGCGGCTGACGCGAACGGAGAATCTGCTTGAAGTAGTGCATCGTTATGCCGGAATCGACAATATCCTCAACCACAATCACATCCTTGTCGCGGATGTCAGTCTGCAAGGGAACATTCTCTCGCACCTGACCTGTGGAAGACGTGCCGTCGTATGACTGCAAATGAACCGTAGCCACCGAGCAATCAATCGGCAAAGCGCGCATCAAATCGGTGAGGAAGAACATCGCCCCGTGCAGCACACAGATCAGCACCGGCTGCTTGTCGCGGTAATCCGCCGCGATGCGCTGTGCCACGTCTTGGACGATTTGTGCTATCTCCCCAGCACTGATGTATTCGTCGAAGGTCATGCCTTCGTAGGTAACTGTTTTCATATGTTGTACAATGTGTTATGTTACATCAGCCAAACTTGACTGATACTATATAATCAGAACTCATTCACATCGCTCGGCATGCGCAGGTCACCGCGCGGCGAGAGGCTGACGCTCACTACCTTCGGTCCGTCGGGCAGGCAGGAGCGCTTGAACTGCTGTTGGAAGAAACGGCGCATGAATACGTCCAGCCAGTGACGTATAGTCTCGTCGTCATAACGCTGCTCGAATGCATAACGCGCCATGTAGGCAATCTTCTCGCGCGTGAAACCGTAGCGTAGGAAGTAGTAAACGAAGAAGTCATGCAACTCGTATGGACCGACCTTGTCCTCGGTTATCTGCGTCATCTCACCTTTCTCGTCAGTGGGCAGCAGTTCGGGCGAGACGGGCGTGGCAATCACATCCTCGAGAATCGAGCGCACCCTGTCGCCGAAGAGGTTACGTGCCGCATAGCCGACCATGTAACGTACAAGTGTCTTGGGCACACCGGCATTCACGCCGTACATCGATATATGGTCACCGGCGTATGTCGCCCAGCCGAGAGCCAGTTCGCTCAGGTCGCCCGTACCGACCACGAGGCCGTTGTACTTGTTCGCCATATCCATGAGGATAAGCGTGCGGACGCGTGCCTGGGCGTTCTCGTACGTTATATCGTGCTTCTCCATATCATGGTCAATGTCGTGCAGATGTTGCGTGACCATGTCGCGGATAGGAATCTCGTGGATGGATACGCCGAGTTCATTCATCAGATCGATGGCGTTGCGGTAGGTGCGGTTGGTCGTACCAAAGCCGGGCATCGTTATGCCAAGAATACGATTGCGCGCATAGCCGAGCATATCCGCCGTCTGCACGGCAACGATGAGCGCCAGCGTGCTGTCCAGACCACCGCTGATACCGATGATGAGCGATTGCGCATGCGTGTGCTCCCAACGGCGCGCGAGCGCTGAGGTCTGGATGGAGAGAACATCCATGCAGTAGGCATCCTCGTTATCCTTGGTCGGCAGGAACGGCGTGGGGTTGAACGTGCGGTGCACAGGTTCGGCGTAACCGCTCTCGTTCTCAATAGGCGCAACGTTAATCTTGCGGAAATGTCCTGTGCGGTCGAGAGTGAAGTTGGTGTTGCGCTCACGGTCCGTACGCAGGCGCTCGACATCAATCTCACTAATGGTAAGTGATGATTCGCGTTGGAAACGTTCACCTTCGGCTATCAGTTTGCCGTTCTCGGCAATATAGGTCGAGCCGGAGAATACCACGTCGGTCGTGCTCTCGCCCACGCCGGACGAGGTATAGACGTATCCGCAATGCACGCGCTGGCTCTGCTGGGCAAGCATCTGACGCCGGAATGCGTGCTTGCCGAGTACACAATTCGAACTGGAGAGGTTGAAGATGAGTTCGGCGCCCTGTATCGCCAATTGCGTGGACGGCGGCATGGGACTCCAGAGGTCCTCGCAAATCTCTATTCCAAACGAATAGTTGCGCGTGAGGAACAGCAGGTCAATGCCAAACGGCACATCGCCCTGCCACAGTTCAACGGTCGGTATACGCGGATGGACGCCGTCGGGCAGCTGCTCCACCGTCTCGCGGCCGGATGCGAACCAGCGTTTCTCATAGAACTCGCCGGTGTTGGGCAGGTTCGTCTTCGGCACAACGCCTACCACTTCGCCGTCTGTAATAACAAACGCACAGTTATAAAGGTCGTTGTCCGCCTTGAGCGGCGCACCCACCAGCACGATGATTGACTTGCCGCGCGTAAACTCGCACACCTCCTCCAATGCCACCATGGCTTTCTGCTGCAAGGCGTTCGTAAAGAACAGGTCGGCGCAGGTGTAGCCCGTCAGTCCCAACTCAGGGAAACAGACTATCTCCACGCCTTCGGCAATGGCTTCAGTAATGAGTTGTTTGGTCTGCTGCGCGTTATACGCACAATCACCTACACGCAGCAGAGGAACAGCTGCTGCAACTCGAACAAATCCAAGATTGGTATCCATAGTGAATCGATTATATTTATTTTACTCGCACGCAGGTCACGCCACTGCACGCGCACGATTACGGCATACAAAGTTACAAAAAAAATATCAATTATGCAAATTTGTAAGGTTAAAATTGAAAAAAAAGCAAAAAAACATTCATTTTCCGCAAAATGTTATAGTAAAATTTGCAGAGTTGCAATAAATGTTGTACCTTTGCAGCCGCTTTTCAAAAATTAGAATCGACGAATCTTACATTGGGGTCCCGGAAATTTCTAATTTTTGGGGAGAGCGGAGGCACGCGTCGCCTTTATGCCGCTCAGCGGCATCCGATGCGACCGCGTTGCCGAACGTGACGGTGCTATCGTCTAGCGGTTAGGACAAAAGATTCTCAATCTTTAAACCGGGGTTCGATTCCCCGTAGCACTACCAACGGAACCATCGAATATTCGGTGGTTCTTTTTTTGTGCATTTTTTTGCAAAAAAATTTGCATATATCAAATTCTTTTAGTATATTTGCAGTCTAATTCAAAAATCACAGAAATACACGACCTGATACATACCACTATATGACTCGACACGAACAATTGATTGCTGCGCTGCAGCATAATTTCGGATTTGACAACTTCAAGGGCAACCAGGAGGCTATCATCAACAATGTGATGGATGGCAAGAATACGTTTGTGCTCATGCCGACCGGTGGAGGCAAGAGTCTGTGCTACCAGTTGCCGGCGTTGATGATGGACGGCGTAGCCATCATCATCTCGCCATTGATTGCCCTGATGAAGAACCAAGTCGATGCCATGCGCAGCTACTATGACGAGGATTGCATCGCACACTTCATGAACTCCTCACTGTCACGTCCGGAGATTCACGCCGTGCACGACGACATCATCAACGGCAAGACCAAACTGCTGTACATGGCTCCCGAGGGATTGCAGAAGCAGGAGAACATTGACCTGCTGCAAGGCATCAAGGTCAGTTTCTACGCCATCGACGAGGCGCATTGTATATCCGAGTGGGGGCACGATTTCCGTCCGGAGTACCGGAACATCCGTCCGCTGGTGGAGAAGATTGGCATTGCGCCCATCATCGCGCTGACAGCTACCGCCACACCGAAAGTGCAGCAAGACATTCAGAAGAACCTGCAGATTGCCGATACCACCGTCTTCAAGAGTTCGTTCAACCGTCCGAACCTGTACTACGAGGTACGCCAGAAAACGGCAGACGTGAACAAGGATCTGGTACGGTTCATCAAGCAGATGGAGGGGAAGTCTGGTATCGTATATTGCATGGCTCGCAAAGAGGTGGAGTCGCTCGCACAAATCCTGCAGGTGAACAACATCAGCGCCCTGCCCTACCACGCAGGCATGGATACCGACGAACGAAACGCCAATCAGGATGCATTCCTGATGGAGAAGTGTCAGGTGATTGTCGCCACTATCGCTTTCGGTATGGGCATCGACAAGCCCGACGTACGGTTCGTGGTGCACTACGATGTCCCCAAGTCGCTGGAAGGCTACTATCAGGAGACAGGTCGCGCAGGACGTGACGGAGGAGAGGGACGGTGCATATGCTTCTATTCGCCGAAAGACATCGAGCGACTGCGCAACTTCCAGCAGGACAAGAGCCGTCAGGACAACAACATGCAGGAAGCCGAGATAACGAACCAACTGCTTGCGGAGACGCAACAGTACATGGAATCGGTGACGTGCCGACGTAGGATGCTGCTGCACTACTTCGGCGAGAAGTATCCGCACGAGAACTGCGGCTGCTGCGACAACTGCAACAAGGTGTTCCGCCAGTACGATGCCACCGAGCTTTTGGGACTGGCCATCGAGACCATTCAGGACTGCAACGAACGCTTCAAACCCGAACATATCGTGGACATCCTCCACGGCAACAAGACTCCCGATGTGCTGAGCTTCCAGCACGACCAGATGGAGAACTTCGGTATCGCTTCTGATGAGGACGAGTACATACTGAACACAATCATGAAGGAGGCGCTGATGCACGGTTTCCTTGAGAAAGATATGACCAGCTACGGCAGTGTGCATATCACTCCGCAAGGCAAGAAGTTCCTCCGTCGTCCGACGAAATTCGAGATTCCAATCGAAGTTATCGACGAAGATGCCGAGGAGAATCCCGAGCAGAGCATGGTCGGCTCATCTGCTGCTGATACGGAGCTGTACAGTATATTGAAAGACCTGCGTAAGAAGGTCAGCAAGCAACACGACGTGCCACCTTACGTCATCTTCCAGGATCCGAGTCTGGAGGCGATGGCTACGTTCTATCCCATTACGCTGGAGGAACTACAGAACATACCGGGCGTAGGTGCAGGCAAGGCCAAACGTTATGGCGATGAGTTCCTGAAAGTTATCAAGGAATATGTCGATGAAAACGAAATCATCCGTCCTGAAGATTTACGCGTTAAGACCGTTGCTCATAAGTCTGCTCACAAGGTAGCCATCATTGAAGCTATCGACCGCCGTGTAGCGCTGGATGATCTCGCACCGCGATTCGGAATGTCACTCGACGAACTGATTAAGGAGGTGGAGGCTATCGTATATTCCGGCACCAAACTGAACATCCGGTACTTCCTTGAGGAGGTCATTGATCCGGACGTGGTGGAAGAAATCTACGATTACTTTAAGCATGCCGAGACCGACAACATCAAGGTTGCCATGCGCGAACTGGGTGAAGATTACTACAACGAAGTTGAGGTTCGCCTCGTACGTATTCAGTTCCACAGCGACCTGGGCAACTAAAGAGAACAGAATATGTCAGTACAAGAGATGAACCAAAAGGCAATGAAATATATTGCCGAGTCATCGATGAAACCGATTGACTATCAATGGGAGATTCAACATCATCGTCAGATGCACGAAGCCTACGAGCGCAGCTTGAAGGCTTAGATCGTGTACAGCAGCACGGATTTAAAGCCTAAAAATGTCTTATTCTCATCTATTGGAGACATAATAGTAATAGATACAGAGATAGACAAGAAACAATAATATCGCTCCCACCGAAGCGTAATTCGGTGCGTCACTCGATGACGATATAATCGGGAAAGACATAACATAAAAAGCGTTTACACGCTTGTATCTGGCTGTTTGGAACGTAGGAACTTCTAAAAGCTACTCAGAGACAAGATTTGTAGATGCTCACGAGTGTACAACTCGCCTACTCTATTGGATTATCGTATCCAGTAGGGATTGGCGAATATATACACGACGCGAGTAACTATTTGTTTATTCTGTAGCAAGGTTTCCTACGACCACAAACAGCGGATAACAATCAGTTATTCGCGTTTTTTGTTGTATATAGTTGTTAACCGATATATTAACCGCCTCTCACAGGCATAAAGTTGCGCCCGACACGGATTAAGGGTATAAGATTATGAGAAAATTACACATTTCGTTTATTCAAGGAAACGGCGAGCCATGTCAAAAGGATTTTGACGTACTGCCTCAACTTGTTTCAGACTACATTTTCGA
>JAFSXJ010000073.1 GCA_017444065.1 Paludibacteraceae bacterium
CGGTCAAGGTGTCGGGTGCTATCTATTACGAGGGCACGGACTACCCCGTAGAGGGTGCGATGCTGAGTGTGGACGGCGTGCAATGTCTCGTAGGTGGTGTGCCGGTACTCACCGATGCAGACGGTAAGTTCTCTATCCTCGTACCGATGGGACCGCACTATATCACTGCTGCCAAGAACGGACATACCTTCGCATACAACGGTCGTTATCCGGAAGACCCGAACAACGCAGGAACGACATACGAGTTCCTGCATGACATGAACGACCTGCGGTTCTATGACAACACGAAGTTGCTGCTTGTAGGCCGCGTAGCCGGTGGTGACGAAGAGCAGCACAAGCCGCACGGTATGCACCTGGGTCGTGCGAACATCGGTCGCGCTGAGATCACCCTCAGCGCATCGGACATCTATTCGCTCAACACCGACTCGGTGGAGCGCGTGTGGCCCATGCCAACCGATAGCATCGTAGCCGCAGGACGTGTCACGACTGCTGCTTCGGGCACCGACCTCAGTCATAACATCGTTATCTACACCGACTCCGTTACAGGTGAGTTCACGGCATTACTTCCGCCGCTGACCTATAAGGTGAAGAGTATCGTCATCCCGTCGAACGAGGACTACCGCTTCAATCCGTTGTCGTACAACCCGATTGAGTTAGGAGACCGTGCCGGACTGGTGTTGCTGCAAGATACCTTGCGTATCGACAGTACCACCGTGCAGCGCGTTAGTTATCATATGGCGTTCGATGCACCCTACTACGTAGAGCCTGTGCTCACTGTCACTGACGCGATGCGTAGTGATTTGGCCTTCGGCGAGGAATGGCTCGACTACCAGGACGAGCGTGGCAAACTGCACATGGTGCCGTCCTTCACGGTCGATTCGGCAACCGGTCAACCCGACTATCGAATGACCTATCCGCTCTTCCGTCAAGGTAAATCCTACCGCTGGCGACTGAAAGTCACGGAGACCTACGTCAACAAGGATAACGACGCAGTACACGTGAAGACGGTACTGCCGTGGAAGAACGGTATTGTCACCATCAAGAATGAGATAGGCAACCGTATCGCTGCCGAGCGTGACACCATTGTCACCAAGGAAAATGACTCTACCTCCATGATAACTGTCAAGAGAGGCGAGACGCTCATCTTAGGCGAGAACCAGATAGCGCTCGACTCAACCGGTATGGGTATCTATCAGTTCCGCGCTACCGACCCGAACATCTCTAAACCGTACACCTTGGGTGCGAACATGAGTTACAAGAACGTTTATGGTACGCGCGAGTACAGCTGGTCGGAGAACGGTAAGTTCTACGGCGTAGTGCTCGGCTCGATCACCAATGGTTCGGATATCTTGACCAACGGACCGGATGATATACTCTATATCCTTCGAAACGCGCCGGGTGGCGCCTCGACTGTGGCCGCTACTGCCGGTACTACTTTCACGCAGAACAACACCCGTTCCTCTGCTATCAAATGGGGCGCCATGACGAATTGGCAGTTCGGTGTAGGAGCAGCAGGAGCGCAAGGCTTTTTAGGTCCTTTTGTCTCAGTCATGTTTATGGAGGAAGCAGGTAGTGTATCGGTCAATGGTACGTATTTGGGCAATAAAGCCTGGGCGAAATCGCAGGTTCAGGCGAATGCCCTGACGCAGACCGTGAGCACCACGCCGGGCACGGAAGGCGCCGGAGGCGATGTGTTTGTCGGCCAGGCCACGAACGATGTGTTCTCCAATTCCCGCCGTGTGGACATCCGACGTGACCCCACTGACTCGACACGCTACTACATCGGCGATTTCGACGGCTACGTTTATGGCAAACGCTTCGGTACGCAGTTCGTCTATACCCAGAACCATATTGAGAACAAAGTGATGCCTGATTTCATACGTCAGCGTAACGCCTTGCTGCAGTATATCGACAAGGCTACTTTTGACCGGTACAAGGTTCAACACGACACAACAGCCATCGTCAATACCACCGACAAGCTGCAGTACTACACCTATCTGACGCCGGATAAGGAAGGCTACGGAACGGATACCACCAAGTACGTGCTTGTTCCACCGAAATATCCGAATGACGGCCAACTGCATCTGGAGAAAGATATGGTGCTCTACTACAACGAACAAGTGCGCACGTGGAAACAACTGCTCGCGCACAACGAGGAGATGAAAGTGATGTGCCAGCAAAGAAACGGAGCTTTCAAAGCCGACCAATATGATGCGGCGGTGCTGAAAGTGGCGCGCCTGAGCGAAGTGAAGAAAGCGCTGGACGATGCACGCAAGAAAATGCAATCGGTTAACCAATACAAAATCGACAGCCTCCGCGCCTTCAACAAACGAACCCAATACGGCGATGGAAAGCAGTATATGGGCTTTAGCAAAGGCGAGGTAGAGCGACTGATTAAGACCTATGACGACAACGCGAAGATAGAGAAAGAGCAACTCGCCATCCTCGATGCCGAGCAATTAGACACCCTGCGCACGAATATCTCCGATTACTACGGAGGTGGCTATTTGATGCAGAATTACTCGCTTAGCCCGGGTACTTCCGTTGTGCTTTCACAGACCAAATCGCTCTCGAACGGCAATACGATAACCACCACGCACGATGCCACATTAACCGGCGGCGGAGGCTTTGCTGTGAGTGAGATTATCAAACTTGTCAACTCGAACAATATCAATCTCGGCCGTAATTGGATGTTCGAAAACGGTACTCGTAACGATGAATCCTTCGCAACGAACATCACCCTGGCGATGAACGCTACCTCGTCGATGTCGTTCGATATGTACGCGGCACCGGACGGCTTTGCGCCTATCTTCTTCGTCCGTGGCGGTGCTACCTCGTGCCCCTATATTGATGAGGAACGCACGAAATACTTTGAGCCTGGACGTCATGTGCTCACCACCTCGACGGCGGCTATCGACAAGCCCTATTTGTATTTGCGTCAAGGTACACCTTCGATGCAGAACGATCTGCCGGTTGGTGCTTCTGCGTACTTCACGCTCGGTATGACCAACCAGTCGTCCGTAACCGGCTCGGCAGGCGTCTATAAGCTCCGTCCGATGGATAAACATACGGGTGAGCAGTTAGGTGCTGTGCTCGAGGTCAACGGCACGCCGCTGACTTCGGCAGGTATCACCTACATGGTGGCTTCCGGAGATTCGCTCTTCGTGCAACTCCGCGTCTATCAGTCCAATCCCGAAGCGATGAAGTTCGATGACATTGCACTCGAACTCTATAGCGACTGCGACCCGACACGCCGCTCGGAGATACACCTCTCCGTCAGCTATCGTTACTCCTGCTCGGATATCAATCTGACGCTTGACAACACCCTGCTGAACACGCAGACCAAGTCCATCCTCGGCAAGGACACCGTCGAACTGTCCGGTGAGATTAGCGGTCTGCTGCCGAACTACAGCGCACTCTATGGCGTACGCCTGCAATACAAACGCGGCGAAGGCGAATGGAGCACGTTGCGCACATGGCGCAAGGGTATCACCGTTCGTGACAGCGAAGGTAACTACCCGATGCCGGAGGCTGAGCACTTCCGCTTCAGCGTACCGATGCCCGACAAGGACTACAGCGACGGCACTTACCAAGTGCGTGCAGTCACCGTCTGCAAACCTGCGGCAGAAGAGGAGGTATGCAAGGAGTCGGAGACCTTCATCGTCATCAAGGATGTAACTCGTCCCGAACCCATCACTATTCCTTCACCGGCTGACGGTATTCTGCGTAGCGACAATACGATGTCCGTCACATTCAATAAGGATATACAGCCTGCACGCGTGCTGGCAACCAATATCTCCGTCACGGGCGAACTGAACGGACACGACCTGCGTCACTCTGTCGCACTGCAACTGAGCGGACAGAAAGCGGCTACGCAGGCTACGCTCCGCCTCGGTGCGTCCGACTTTACCATCGAGACCTGGCTCAACTATTCCGAACCGGGAGAACTGATGAACATCGGCGGCGATAAGTTCCGCCTCTCGCTCGATGATGGCGGCCGACTCGTCCTGCAAATCGACACCACCACCATCACTTCTTCCGGCGCGCTGCCGAAGAACAAATGGGTATTCTTGGCGCTCAACTACACGCGTGCTACAACCGGCAATACCATCAACGCTTCCATCGCGTACGATGATGTAACAGAGACAATCATCGCCAATGCCAACGCCAATGCCAACGCCCACGCAGCCCTCCAACTCGGAGGAGGCACGGCGGTAGCCGCCCTGCATGACCTCACCATCTGGAGCGTGGCACGTGACATGACCACCTCGCTCAGCGAACGCAATCGCGCCAAAGTGCCTTCTACACCGGCCCTGGTCGCTTACTGGCCGATGAATGAAGGATACGGCAAGACTGCTATCGAACGCGTGCACGCGCGTCATATCACTACCGGCGACAACGCTTGGTGGCTGGCAGGCGAGAACTACGCCGCTGTACTTGACGGAACGAACGCCCTGCGTATACCCGTCAGCGAACTGGGTATTGGTGCCGATGATGACTATACTGTCGACTGCTGGTTCAATACCACCACCGATGGTACGATTATCTCCCTTGGAGACACCATCCTCTCGCTCACTATTGAGAATGGCAAACTCGTCCTGCACAACGGCAATCAATCATCCATCATAAATCATAAATCATCAATCATAAATAATTCTTGGCACTACCTTGCCCTCAATGTGCGTCGTAGCGGTTCTACATCCGTGCTCCTTGACGAGAACGTCGTGCTGCAGTACGTGGATAACTATACCACACCGCGCATGGGTGGAGACTACATGACTGTCGGTCAAGGCCTCACCGGTGCGTTAGACGAACTGCGCATCCTACGCGCTTCGCTCACCAACGAACTGCTCCTCCTCTATTCGCACTTCCGTCTCCATGGCAACGAGGCTGGTCTGGTAGCCTACTATCCGTTTGAGAAAGACTCTATCGATAGTGGTAACCAGCATGTCACCGCTCCTACCCTCGAAGATCGCTATGCGAATGCGCTCAATAAGCACACCGCGCAATGGACGAATCCTCAAGAAGGACAAATGACCAATACCAATCATCCGGCGCTGATGGAGGCACGAGCTGTCGAATCCGTACCGTTCACCTTCACTGCATCCGACCGTCAGATCAGCATCGCCATCAATGACCAACAGATGGCGCCTGCTCGCGTCGAAGGATGCAACCTGCTCGTCGAAGTGAAGAACGTTATCGATGAGCACGGCAACTATGCCGCATCGGTGTGCTGGAATGTGTATGTGCAGCGTAACACCCTCCATTGGGAAGATAGTTATGCTACGGTCATCAAGCGCGAATTGGAAGAGCAAGAGCTGGAAGTGACCATCGTCAATACGGGTAGCGAAATACAGACATGGACTATCACCAATATCCCTGCTTGGCTGCAATTCACAACTACTACCGGTATCATTACTCCGCAGTCCAAACTGACGCTCCACGCTACCGTTCCTTCTTCCCTCGCAGCCGGTTACTACACGGATATCATCTTGCTCACCGGCAATGACGGTATCGCCGAACCGTGCTTGGTAGAGGCTTCCGTGCTCGCTTCCGAACCGGATTGGAAAGTGGATGGTAACACCTACGAATCAACAGGAAACATCATCGCACGACTCAGTCTGCCTGCAGGTGTGTCACAAAGCGAATATGACATCATCGCCGCCTTCACCGATGGTGAATGCGTAGGTGTTGCCCATCCACAATACATCAATGCCTACGACGCATGGTATGTGATGATGACCGTCTATGGAAACGCTAATAGCAAGGGCAATATCCAATTCCGTCTCTGGAATGCGGAGTTAGGTATCACCTATGCATCCGTCAAGGTGCTTCCGGCTGCTTTCCGCTTCACACCGAACATGGTCAAGGGTACGTTGGCTGATCCTGTCATTCTGGAAGTAACCAACCGCCTCCAACAAACGCTCGCACTGCAACCCGCATGGAACTGGATGAGTGTGAATATCAAGCCTGTTGATGCTAAGACGGAGAAAGTATTTGCTGCAGTTCTGGGTGACATCACCAATGTTAAGAGCAAGACCCAGTTCTTCACCGTCAACGAGGCGGACACTACCTTTGGCGGTACACTCAAGACCATCGGTGTCACTTCATCCTACCGTGTCAATGCGCTGCGTCAGACTTCGCTCCTTATTGAGGGAAAGGCTGTCAATTGTGCTGAGACACCAATCACCATCCGTAAGGGCTGGAACTGGATCGGCTATCTGCCGCTGCAGACCATGTCAGTGGGTGATGCACTGGCGGATATTGACCCCGTAGAAGGCGACCTCGTCAAGAGCAAGAAAGCCTTTGCAGTCTATGACGGCAGCCAATGGCTCGGTACGCTCACCCGCATGACTCCGGGCGAAGGCTACATGTACCTCTCGCATGCCACCGGGAACTTCACCTTCCGCTATCCGGATGCCCCTCGTGCCCTTGCTCCTAAGAGATATCAATTGTCATTTGTCAATTATCAATTATCTTATGACCCCGTTACCGACCCCTACAGTGGCAATATGTCTATCGTCGCCCGCGTGATGGACGGCACAGAACCCGTACACGGCGTAGAGGTTGGCATCTTTGCAGGCGATGAGTGCCGTGGCGCAGCTAAGGAAGAGTTTGTCAATGATGAATCGAACGGTTTCTGGTTCATCACCGTAGCCGGCGACGAGGCTACAGCGCTCACCATCAAGGTTTATGACCCGGCAACACAAACGACCGTTACTGTTGCGCAGACCTTGCAGTACACAGATGATGCCACACTCGGTACCCTCGCCGAACCCTACATCATCCAACTCAATCCCGCCGACGGCGTTGACTACACCAACAGCGATGCCAATGCCGCCAAACTCCTTGAAAACGGCATCCTGTACATCCTCCGCAATGGGGAAAAGTACGACGCCACAGGCAAACGTGTATCTGAAAAATAAACTATATGAAGTTTGCGGATACACACCGGACTGAAACGTAGTCGAGTAGCCCGCCAAGACAACCTTGGCGGCTGCTGATGCGCAAAATAATTGTTTAACTTTAAAATTTTTAACACAATGAAAAAATTATTTTTAGCATTGCTGTCCGTGTTGGCTATTGCCTTCACAGGTTGCAAGATTGAGAATGCTACTGTTACCGCCAATGTAGCGGATACAGCAGGTGACCCGGTAGCTAATCGTTACGTGTTCTACATCGACAAGGCTTCTTACATTGTAGGAGCAATCCTTCCTCCATCCCCGACCGAGATTCTCACGGGTATTGATGAGAGCGGTTGGTCGTATGCCGTAACGAACAAGTTAGGCACCGTTACATTCAACATCCCCATGGGTGTTGCGAAAGCTAAGTTCTATTTCATCGTTTTTGATGAAGGCTCTAACCAATGGGTTGAGAAAGAAGTTGAGTTGACAAGAGGCGTGAACGAAGAGATTGATTTTGTTGTAAACAGATAAGATTCATGCATCTCATTTTATGGAGGAGGCATCAGTACCACTTGGTCTCTCCTCCATAAAATGCCTGATTGTTCATACTGACGTATGTTTTTAGGCTTTAGTATTCACGCGTGGATAACGATAGCCACGGTGCTGACGATGTTCAGCGTGCTGCTGTTTACCAAGTTGCGCTCGGATCTGGTTTTTCTGGGCGCGATAGCCATCCTCTACGTCACCGGCGTGCTGGATGTCAAGGAGGCTTTTTCCGGTTTCAGCAGCAGTTCGGTGGTGGTGATTGGCGTGCTGTTCGTGGTAGTGGCAGGTCTGACGCACACAGGCGTGCTCCAGTGGATAGTCAAGCACCTGCTGGGGCAGCCCAAATCGTACACCGGTGCAGTGACCCGTCTGATGCTTCCTGTGGCGGCACTCAGTTCGTTCCTGAGCAACACGACTGTTGTGGCGCTGTTCGTAGGCATCGTGAAGATGTGGTCGAAGAAGCTCGGCGTCTCGCCCTCGAAGCTGCTCATCCCGCTCAGTTACGCCTCGGGCATGGGGGGTGTGTGTACGCTCATCGGCACGCCTCCTAACCTGATTATCTCCGGCCTGTACGCCGACCATACGGGCACGGCGATGAACGTGCTGGCAACCACTATTCCCGGATTGTTCTGCCTGGGTATAGGTGTGCTGAGCGTTATTGCCATGCGCCGACTGCTGCCCGACCGCAAAGCTCCGGAGACCGCCTTTGAGGACACATCGGAATATACGGTCGAACTGCTGGTACCCGCGGACAACCCTAACATAGGCAAGCGCATCGTTGATGCCGGGCTGAAAGATATACGCGGCGGCAGGCTGATAGAAATCATCCACTTCGACGAAGTTATCTCGCCAGTGCCGGACGACGAGCCAATCATGGGCGGCGACCGGCTGGTGTTTACCGGACAGATTGACGAGATTCTTGACCTCAAGAAGAGCCACGGTCTGGTCAATGCTGACCATCCGGTGTTCACTACCGCCGAAGTGGGCAAGGACCGCCAGCTGCGCACAGCCTACATACCGTTCAATAGCAGCCTCATCCACAAGACCCTCGGGACCACCACATTCGAGAAGGACAACAACATGGTGCTGGTGGCTGTAGCCCGCCAGGGCAAACGCATCGAACTGTCGCCTCACGAGGTGAAGCTGCACGCCGGCGACACACTGCTGTTCGAGTGCCCGCCACGCATGAACGTCAACACCGACCGGCTACGCTCGCAACTGCAGTTCTTCGACTCGGAGCAAGTGCCGAACATAGGCCCGAAAACATTCATCTCCACCTCGATCATGATTGCGATGGTTGCGCTGTCGGCGCTGAATGTGATGCCGCTGCTGCAATGTGCGTTCCTGGCTGCGATAGCGATGCTCCTGCTGCGCTGCTGCAATGCTGACCAGGCGATGAAAGCCATCAACTGGGAGATACTGATGGTGTTTGCCGGGTCGGTGGTGCTGGGTTTGGCTATCCAAAAGACCGGTATAGCCGAACGTATGGCCTACGGCATACTGGACATCTGCGGCACGAACCCGATCGTGGTGATGACCGCCATCTGCTTTGTGGCAACCTTCATCACCGAGTTCATCTCCAACACGGCAGCCGGAGCAATGTTCTTCCCAATCATGCTCGAGGCGGCGGAGAAGTTAGGCTATGAGCCCTACCCCTTCCTCATCGCGCTGATGATAAGCGTCAGCAGCAGTTTTGCCACGCCTATCGGCTCGCCCACCCACATGCTGGTCTATGCTCCGGGCGGCTACCGGTTCAGCGACTTCATGCGCATCGGCCTGCTGATGAACCTCATCATCCTGGCAGCGAACATCTTCATCGTCAACGTCGTCTATCCCCTGACGCCGCTGCCGTAATTAGTAAACAATCATAGATATAGGAAACAAGATGATAGGATTATTCAACGATAATTTTCCGCCGGTATTGGATGGCGTCGCGCTGACCGTTCAGAACTACGCATACTGGCTGCACCAGAAAGGTCATAACGTATCGGTTATCACGCCTTACGCACCCGGTGCAGGCGAGGTGATAAAAGAAGCATCTTACCCGGTCTATCGGTTTACATCCATCCCCATTCCCTTCAGACATCCGTACCGGTTCGGCATGCCATACTTCTCTCCGATTTTCCTGCAAGAGTGGCAAAATATGAAGTTCGACCTCGTGCATGCGCACTGTCCGTTCACCACCGCTACTCTGGCACGTTCGGCAGCGAAGTCACAGCACATCCCGCTGGTTGCAACGTTCCACTCGAAGTACCGTCAGGACTTTGAGCACAATGTGCCGAGCAAGGACATCGTGGATATGATGGTGAAGCGTGTGGTGCGGTTCTACGAGAAAGCCGACGAGGTGTGGATACCGCAGGCAGCGGTTGAACCGACGCTGCGCGAGTACGGCTACAAAGGTGCTGTAACGGTGGTAGAGAACGGCAACGACTTTTCCACACCTGTAGAGCAAATAAAAGTGATGCGCAAACAGATGCGCGAGGAGTTAGGATTGGAGCAGGACGAACTGATGCTCCTGTTCGTCGGGCAGCATATATGGGAGAAGAACATCGGTTTCATCCTTGACTCGCTGGCACTCATCCGAGATCTGCCATTCCAGCTGTTTATGGTCGGCACCGGCTATGCAGTGCATGACATCCGCACCAAAATCAAGCAGTTGGGGCTTGCTGCCAAAGTGACGATGCTCGGCAATATCCACGATCGCGAACGCCTGAAACGCATCGACGCCGCGGCAGACTTGTTCCTCTTCCCCTCGTTGTACGACAATGCTCCGCTGGTGGTTCGCGAAGCGGCAGCGATGCACACACCGGCACTTATGCTGCAGGACTCTACGGCGGCAGAGGTCATTCAGCCGGACAAGAACGGCTTCCTCACGCCTAACGACACGCAGGCATATGCCGACCGCATACGCTTCCTCATGCAGCAGCCTGAACTGCTCGAGCGTGTGGGACAAAACGCCTCAAAGACCATTGCACGCTCATGGGAGGATGTGATGGACGAAGTGATACTGCGCTACAGAGATATTAAAGAATCCTATAAAATCAAACACGGCAAATGATAGTAATGATTCTGTTTATGCTCCTGCAGACAGCAATGTTAGTGTTCGGGCAGGTGGCACTTAAATTAGCGATGCAGAACATGCCCGAGTGGCAGTGGTCATGGTCGTTCATCTGGAACGAGGTGATACTGAATCTGTGGATGCAGGTGGCTATCATCACACTGATTGCCGCCAACCTGTTCTGGTTCTGGCTGCTGGGCAAGTACCCGTTCTCGCAGATTTACCCGCTGACGAGTCTGGGCTTTATCTTCGGTATGCTGGCAGGTCTGGCTATCTTCCATGAGTCGGTCGGCTACTGGCAGTGGATAGGCGTAGTGCTGGTGATGGTGGGATGCTACTGCATCGCACGCGTAGGATGAAAAGTTTAGTGTTTAGAGTTTAGTGTTAAGTGTTGTTGAAAGTTGATAAGTTATATGGGTTTTTGCAGATAGGATTGCTCATCCTGTCCATTGTCCATTGTCCGTTGTCCGTCGTTCAGGCGCAGACCAAGACGACATCTGTCTCCGGCACGGTTGTTGACGCCGACTCGGGCGAAGCGCTGCCGTTCGTGCAACTGTACTTCATCAAACCCTCCAGCGAGGGCTCGCTGAACACCCGTTACGGCACAACATCCGATATAAACGGCAATTTCAGCCTCAGCAATCCAGAAGGCTACACAACGGTCAACTTCCAGATGGTAGGCTACAAGACTGAGATGTACACGCTGCGTCCCGGTCAGCAGCGCAAGAACCTGAAGATCAAGATGGAGCCCGATGTGTATAACCTGCAGGACATTGTGGTTACACCCAAGCACCGCAAGCGTGAATATAAGCGCAAGGGCAATCCTGCCGTGGAGCTGATACGTAACGTAATCGCCCACAAGGACAGCCTGACACCGCGCACTCAGGAGCACTATACCGCCTCAACCTACCATCGGCAGTCCTATGCGCTCGACAACTTCACGCCGAACTTCAACAAAGGCTTGTGGAAAGGTTTCACCTTCATCCGCAAGTACATTGACACCACCGGCGTCTATCCGGCGCTCACGCTCTCCATCCGCGAGAATATGGGGCACGAATACTACCAGCAGAAGCCTCACCGCGAGAAAGAAGTCATCGAGAAGAAACGGTTCTTCGGTCTGGAATCACTCATCTCAACGCGTACGATTGAGAACCAACTGAAAGCCATCTTCAAGGATGTTGACATCAACGACGACAACATGAACCTGCTGCTCAACCGCTTTGTGTCGCCGTTGTCCTCAACGCTGGCTGTCGCCTACTACCAGTACTACATCATGGACACATTGATGGTTGACGGCACGCAGTGCATCGACCTCGCGTTCGTACCCGTCAATTCCGAGAGTTATTCGTTCACCGGACACCTGTACATCGTCAACGACGGGTCGTACAAGCTCAAAAAGTACGCCATCAATATCCCGCCGCACATCAATCTGAACTTCGTCAGCGACTACTCTATCGCCCATGAGTACAAGCAACTGGCAAACGGCCTGTGGGTGCCTGAGCGGACGTCCACCTATTGCAAGTTCTACCTCACCGACCGCAAGCGTACCTTGCTGGCACGTCAGACGAAGATTTATACGGACTTCGATTTCGACTCTCCCATAGCGAAAGATGTCTATTCGCCGTTCTACGGTGTGACAGACAGCGTCAAGCCTGCTGACTCCACTTCTATCAGGGAGGATTTTCAATACTGGGATGACCATCGTCCCGAGCCGCTGTCGTTCTACGAGTCGTCGGTCATGGATTTGGTGGAGGAGTTCAAGTCCACGCCTAAGTTCAATGCTCTGCTGATGACTCTGGATGCTATAGGCACCGAGTATGTCGCCACTGTTCCGTCCACGCGCTGGGGTGAGTCGAAATGGGACTTCGGACCTATATACAACACTATCTCGTGGAATATGCTCGAAGGCGTCCGTCTGCGTGTAGGCGGAACGACAACCGCCAACCTGCATCCGCAGTTCTTCCTTTCCACGTATGCCGCCTACGGCTTTGGCGACAACCGCCCGAAGGGCGACCTGACGCTGATGTACTCGTTCAACAAGAAGCACTATCACCAGTACGAGCCGCTGCGCGACTACATTGCCCTCAACCTCAACTACGATGTCAACGAGCCCGGGCAGCAGTTCGGCGTCGTCGATCGTGACCATATGCTCATGTCTATCCCGACAGGAAAGGTGGTGATGAAGAACTTCCAGTACGTAGCCCGCGCGCGCCTGTCGTATTACAAGGAAACCCCTATACAGCTGACTACCAAGCTGAACTTCGACTACGAGTTCAACGAAGCTGCAGGCGCCATGACATACGACCGCATAACCGGTTATGATACGGATGGAAACATCAGCGGCACTACACGCCTCAACAACTACCATAACTACGAGCTGGGAGCCGAGCTGCGGTACTCGCCGGGAAAGGAGTTTCCCATCAACCGTAGCGGTGTAGAGACGCCTTTCACCCTGGAGCAAGACGCACCCGTAATCAGTATCAAGCACCGGATTGGCTATCACGACGACCGCCTGAGCGGAGGTAAAGGGTTCTTCTACAACGCTACGCAACTGACAGCCGAGAAGCGCTTCTGGTTCTCCAGTTTCGGACATCTCGACGCCCGCATCCAGACCGGCATGGTGTGGAACAAAGTGCCGTTCACGCACCTGTACTCGCCTACCACCTCGTCGTCCATCTTCCTGGGAAAGAACGCGTTCAACCTGATGCAACCCATGGAGTTCATCATGGACGAATATGTCGCCCTCTACGCCACCTACTTCTTCAAGGGTTGGATACTCAACCGCATACCGGGCATCAACCGCCTCAAGCTGCGCGGCGTGGTGTCGTTCTCAGGCATATACGGCGGTCTGACCGCGAAGAACAACCCTTACCTTGCCGGCAACGAGGGCTTGTACCGCTTCCCCGACAGCTCGAAGTTCGATGAGAACGGCGAGTATATATCCGGCTATACGTCCTCCCCTATCGGCAAACTGCCCTATATGGAGATTACAGCGGGACTTGAGAACATCCTGAAGTTCATCCGCATCGACTACGTGCGCCGACTGACGTACAACGAGTACGAGCTGCCCAACGGGCAGAAACGCAAGATTGGCGCGTGGGGAAGAAACGGTGTAAAAGTAACTATACGCTTTGAGTTATGATTTTTGAAAAACGAATAATCACTGTCATGAGGTACCATCTGCTCACGGTAGCGTTGCTTCCGCTGGCACTGTGTGCGCAATCAACAATGACGCAACCTGTTACCGGAGGGCAGGCATTCACGCAATGGGACACCGAAATCAACCTTGACACCATCGACCAGGAGCGTCTGCCGCAACGGGTGACGGGTGGCATATTGGCTACGGCGAACATCAGTAACTTTATCATCCATCAGAATAACAGGGTGTTCTCCTCCTACATGAAAGTAGGTGCTGATTTAGGCGGGTTTGTTGACTTCGCCGTAACCAAGCACTTTGCCATTCAGGGCAGACTGTTGCTCACATCCGAGCAGAACCGCTTCGACGACACCGATGCACAGAACGAGCTGTGGGCGTTCGGCGTGGAGATACCCGTGCTGTTCCTCGCACGGTTCGGCAATCTGGAAAAGGGCTACCTGTCGTTCGGCGGAGGACCTTATACGCACTTCAATTACGCCTCAAACATCGGCAGAAAAGGTGCTGAGGTGTATAAACTGCATGACAACAACTCAGGTCTGACAGCCACCGTTACCTATGAGTTCCCCGCAGGTGTACAACTGATGGCTAACTACTCGGTCAGCCTGACGGACATCATCTCGTTTCACAAGCAGAACGATCCTGCCGCCACGGCTATACGAGGCATCTACCCGCAACGCGTGGAACTCGGTATAGCCTACCGATGGCGCACACGACCGGGGAAATCTTCAAATCATTAAATCTTCAAATCTTCAAATCAATTATACCATGTACAACAAATTCCAACAACATCTTCAGTCGGAGTTGCAGCAGATTGATGCTGCCGGTCTGTACAAACGCGAACGCATCATTGTCAGCCCGCAGACCTCCGGCATTCAGGTTGCTGCCGACGGCAAGGCAACCGACGTCATTAACTTCTGCGCCAACAACTACCTCGGTCTGGCGGACAACGCCGAGCTCATCGAGGCTGCCAAAAGCTGCATGGACCGCCGCGGCTACGGAATGGCCAGCGTACGCTTCATCTGCGGCACGCAGGATACGCACAAGCAGCTGGAGAAAGCCGTCTCGGACTTCTTCGGCACGGAGGACACCATCCTCTACGCTTCATGTTTCGATGCCAACGGAGGACTGTTTGAGCCTCTGCTGACAGCTGACGACGCCATCATCTCCGACGCGCTCAACCATGCCTCCATCATCGACGGTGTACGTCTGTGCAAAGCCGTACGATACCGCTATGCCAACGGCGACATGCAAGACCTGGAGCGTCAGCTGCAGGCGGCACAGGCACAGCGCTTCCGCATCATCGCCACCGACGGCGTGTTCTCGATGGACGGTAACGTCTGCCCGCTCGACAAGATCTACGAACTCGCACAGAAGTACGACGCGATGGTCATGATGGACGAGAGCCACTCCGCAGGAGTCGTGGGCAAGACCGGTCACGGCGTGACCGAGCGCTACAATCTCCGCGGCAAGATTGAGATCATCACCGGCACCTTAGGCAAAGCCTTCGGCGGTTCGGTAGGCGGCTTCACCACCGGACGCAAGGAGATTATCGACCTGCTGCGTCAGCGCAGCCGTCCGTACCTGTTCAGCAACTCCCTGCCGCCGATGATAGCCGCAGCAGGACTGAAGACCCTGGAGATACTCACGCGCTCCAACGAGCTGCAGGACCGTCTTCACGGCAACACCGAGTACTTCATCGGCAAGATGAAAGCCGCCGGCTTCGACATCAAGCCCACGGAATCCGCCATCTGCGCCGTGATGCTCTACGACGCCAAGCTCAGTCAGGATTTTGCTGCCGAGTTACAGAAGGAAGGTATCTACGTCACAGGCTTCTACTACCCCGTTGTGCCGAAAGACCAGGCACGTATCCGCGTGCAGGTCAGCGCCGCCCACACTCGCGAGCAGCTTGACCGCGGCGTCGCCGCCTTCATCAAGGTCGGCAAAGCCCTCGGAGTGCTGAAGTGAAGACGTGCCATAATCAGACAACTATGATTGTTTTTTATATCATATTTGCAATCATCGCGTCATCGCTTTTCTATTTCCTTGTGTACGCTGCAATCCATAGCATCAAACATCGTTCCAGGCAATCCAACGCGGAGCGAGTCGCCAAGCATGAGCAGCGAAAGGATTACGATGAACGCGAAGAACGCTATGAGCGGGAAGAACGCGAGGCTCGTCATCGTCAATCGTCCCACGAAAGAGACTGGCGATCGGATGTTGATCCGCTGTTTGCCGATTAGTCTTGCGGCTTGTTCTATAGCAAGAGGCGTGCTTTTCGGCACGCCTCTTGTCATGTTCCACGCTGGCGACCTCCGCCACAAAAATCCATGCCGGCATAACCTTGGTTTGGCACAGTTCTTGTAGTTGTTTTCGTATCTTGGCGTATATATCCATCCGATGAAGCGGTTATTGTTTATAGTGTATCTTTCGGTCGTTGTGGTAAGCTTTCCTTATACGGCGTCTGCGAAGCGGAACAAGGGCTTCCGCGAAGGCTTCGGCCCAGTACATAACTCCTGCGAGTTCGTTCCTGAGCGTGGTACAGCGAACTGGGGAGTGCAGCTCTGGGGCGATGTGAAGGTCAACACCGGCGGTGCAGACATTCAGATCTATCTCGACACGGCCAAGGTCTATGATCCCGACCTCATCATTCGCTGGACGGATCATCCCACCGGCTGCGGCGAATGGCACCGCGTCACCCGGGACGAAGACTTCAGCGTGACCTTTGTCGATGATTGGGAAGACGCCGACCTGATTGTACAGTACGGCAATCCCAAGGAGTATTACTATATGACCTATCCGTTCTGACATCAGTTCATTCTCCTGCCTAATGTTATCTTCCTGCGGCCTCCGGCACTGCTGAAGGTCGTTTCAGTTGCCAGCACGTAGTATGTGCCGTCCTTGTACTCGTATGCAGCGTCGTGCAGGTTCACCAGATCCGTAGGCTTGCAGTACGGTATCAGCCAGCCTGTGATACTGCCCTCATAGCCGTCGTCAATGAAAAAGGGTGTATCGTTTTACAAAAATGTCTTTTTCCCCTCAAAAAATTTGCATATATCAAAACTTTTTTGTACCTTTGCAGTTGCATTCTCGGTTAGAGTTGGTGACAACTGTAACCTGGTTCGACCAACAGGATGTAAAGGTCTCCTATTGGAGATCTTTTTTATTCCACATCGAACTCAAGTATCTCCTCGTAACCATTGCGCACTACATAGACGCGCTGTATCCGTTTTGTAATGGGTGTGCCGTCTTCTTTCTTGAAATTCTTGTATCGCTCGATTGCGACACTCATCTTATCCTCGCTAAAATACTCTGGAATGTGATAGAACAAGCACAGGCTGTTACTTTTTACACCCGTTTTCTTTTCAACCCTCCCCAGTTGTTTGTTCTTGTAGCTCAGGTGTGTCTCTATTTTTCCGTCGGCTGTTACCGAACGAATATCCATAGGTACATCATTAAGCCGTATATCCAAACACGGAAGGATTTCTACAAGACCGGTAGATGGATTGACTCGGGACAACATTTCATTCACATACTCCACTTTGTTTCCTGCGCGCATCAGGATCCTGCCGCACTCCATCTCCAGTTCTCCGGATGTAAGGTTGCCGAAGTAGCGTTTCTCGTTCTCGCCGGCATGCATCTGATGTCCCTTATGCACCGCCATCATCCCTCCACTGTTGTAGTCGTACTTTACCTCGGTATAGTCCGGGTTCTGGCGGTACTGCATGTAGTCGTCATGCCAGCGCAGCACACGCTGCACAATCTCTTCAGCTGCACCACGCCCGGACGCATCAATATCCTTGACATACCCGGCATTGTCCGTGAACACCTCGCCGGTCTTGGCAGGGTTGCCCTCCAGTCCGGGCACAGGTTCCGGCAGCTCGAGGTCACTGTTATCCCATACAGGCTCATCGGTTTCCTCGATGTCGCACTTGCAGTTCCACTCCGTTCCGGGACTATTGGTATTCCAGAACGGGTCATCCTTCGCCCACACGCGGTCGTAGAACTTCGCATGCTCGGCGCGCGGGTTGACGCTCGTGGAGCGCAGCCACTTGAGGTTCGGGAACTGCTCGACGCGCTCCGGCTGCATGAACAGTCCGCACTATCCGCAGGCACTCCTAACTCCAGTAGCCGCTTCGACTGCTCGGGAGTGGTGAAGTTGTTTTGTAATTGTTTCATAGGTTGTCTCCTTAATTTCTTTAATTCTGCTATAATTTTCATTTTTTTCCTCAAAAAATTTGCATATATCAAAACTTTTTCGTATCTTTGCAGTCGCTGTTCATTTTAGGCGAGCCGAGTAATTTGCTGGTCTATCCCACGAGGAACAGGACTGTAAGTCCCTCCGTCGGAGGGCTTTTTTATATTTCATAATCCAAAACATCACTATTATCTTTTCTTACCACGTACACTCGGTGAATACGTTGCTCAATAGGAGTCCCATCATCTTTTTTGAAGTTTTTATAGTAATTTATGGCATTTTGCATCCTGCCTTCTGAGTAATAATCTGGATTATGGAAATACAAGCATAGGCAATCTGATTCAACATTTGTCTTTTTGTTCACATTCCCCAATTGTGAGTTTTTGGATACCAATGCACCACCAAACCAACCGTCTTTTGTCACGGACTTTATATCCATAGGTACATCATTAAGCCGTATATCCAAACACGGAAGGATTTCTACAAGACCGGTAGATGGATTGACTCGGGACAACATTTTGACCTCCGTCAAATTCTTTAATTCTGCCATATTTTACATTTTTCCCCTCAAAAAATTTGCATATATCAAAACTTTTTTGTACCTTTGCAGTCAGAATAGAAACATCGTAGATGGAGTAAAGACGCACGAACTTGGGCGCATCCATTACGGTGTTTCTATGTTTTTGGGGATATACGTAGTACATGACCATGGATATAACTTATCCGCCATCCCTTTCACTTTGTAATCTGCCTTTATATGACCTAAATGTAACACGAAACGGCTGCCATTAGGCATCTTTACACGGTAGTAATAAAAGTAATCTGTCTTCTCTTTTAACTTTTGCGTGTCTCCAGTGTTGTGTCCGGCATCGCATATTTTCCGTCCTTGCCGATGTAGTAGTCGTGCCCCATCCGCGACGGATACACGCAGGGGTACATCTTCTGCCGCGCTTCACGCTCTATCCAGGCGATTGCTTCCTGCTCGGTTCGGCACCTATATTTCTCTGATTTGATCGGCATAACAACGAAAAGCTGCTTTTATATCATTTTTTCCTCAAAAAATTTGCATATTTCAAAAAAATGTTGTATTTTTGCAGTCGATTTTGAGAGTCTGTGCAATGGACGCCTATTTGTGGAAGTTGCTACAGGCTCTCAATATTTTTGGGTACATACGAAGTCACAGAGTAAATATAATATTTCCCCGCTTTGCTGGACTCTTGATAACTATTCCTGTAATGCCCAAGATGCACACAGCAGGTTTTTCCATTGGGTAAGGGAACAGAGTAATAATAAAACCTGTCAGAGTTCGCCTTTATCTTCAACGTCTCTTTATTGGTGTTATGCCCTACATCTGATACTTTCCTACCTAAGCAATTGGAATCATGAATATAGTTGTGTAGATTCGGAAGCAGGGTATTTTTTAGCCAATAATCCATTCCTCCTTCAGTGTACATCTCATTTGCTGCGTGCTTGGCAGATTTCGGGGTACAAATCAACTCTCCTTCTTCGCCATTTACGGATATAGTATGAGTTCGAGAATCGGATAGCATCATTTGTTGAGTTTGCTTCTTATCGAGCAGGCGACACTCTTTCTCCCGCTCCCAACTACCGTCAGCATCTTTGATATACCCGGCATTGTCCGTGAACACCTCGCCGGTCTTGGCAGCGTTGCCCTCCAGTCCGGGCACAGGTTCCGGCAGCTTGAGGCCGCTGTTGTCCCATACAGGCTCATCGGTTTCCTCGATGTCGCACTTGCAGTTCCACTCTGTTCCGGGACTGTTCTGACTCCAGAACAGGTCATCCTTACGCCAGACATGGTCGTAGAACTTCGTATGCTCGGCACGCGGATTGACGCTCGTGGAGCGCAGCCACTTGAGGTTCGGGAACTGCTCGACGCGCTCCGGCTGCATGAACATCGCGAACTGTTTGGCCGTCCGGCACCGCGCCACTGCAGTACTGTACTCCGCGTCACCGCGCTTGGCGTAGGCGCGCAGCAGGCCGCGTGACACAGCTGCCTTGTC